>NZ_JAQRFK010000030.1 GCF_028598745.1 Xenorhabdus sp. IM139775 | reverse complement strand
TGTTGTAGGAAATATTATTGGAAATTTTTCATTATTAACAGGACTTATTTTTAAATGAAAAATAAGAAAAAGCTATAGTTAAGTAAGTAATTGTGATCGTTGTAACGATCTTGATGAAAATTAAATGAGCACATTTTTGTGCTCATTTATTTGAAACTATTTATACTTGTTATTATAAATAATGGTTATATAACAGGTGAGGCAGGGTTTTTACAACTCATTGAAATTTCTTTGTAAATTTTTTCAACACTCTTTTCGAAAATAACTTTTGACAGTAAAGAACTGAGATTTTTTTGTTGTATATCGGATGTGAATAAATTTCCATCATAGATGGAAATTATTTTTTGCGTCAGTGAAATTATGCTGTATTCAAACTTATCTTCCGAAGAGAAATAACTTGATGTTTCTACAGAACTTAAATTGGGAACAATGGTATAGATCCCATTTAATGCTGCTTCTAACGGAGTAATACCCAGTGTTTCGTAGCGTGAAGTGCAGACAAAAACCGCTTTTTTATTTACTGCATTGAAAATACTAAATAATTCCGCATGGGGTCGTTTATGGGAGATTAAAAAATATTTCCTGTATTCCATGGGGATCATGGCGTGTAGTCTCTCTCTTCTAATAGCATATTTTTCTTCATCACCTAAAATTAATATTTTTATTGGCACGCCTTTTTCTAATAATCGAATAGCGGAGTTAATTAATAATTCGATATTTTTAAAATAATCTAATCTGGCAACCGCGGTGAATAACAAAATTTCATCTTTATTGGTTTTTAGGAAATGTCGCATATTGGAATTTAATAAACTGCATGCATAATTTTCGTAGGAAAACATCGGGGGATTCACCTGTTTTATTTTTTCTCGATGAACACCTTTACTGACCAGATAATCACCTTGTAGTTTAGAGTGTTGTATAACAAAGTAATCTCTTCCAATCAAAGTATTAATGCCTATCGATTGTTGTTTATAAAGATGAAGTGCCTTATCTTTATTTTCAAATGCTTGATAGGCTTCCTCTTGTGAATAATTTCTCTGAAAATCTTCAACAAAAGGCCCGTGATGGGTTACACCACATAGGAAGTTTGACGGATGGTAAGAAAGCAAGGTATCTGTCTGATAATAAGCAAAAATATTGTGTGTTTGGTTATTATTTATAGAGAGGGATGATAAACTTTTAGCTAAGGCTTCTTTAATGTCTTCTGACTTCATCGAAAAATTGAAGCGCATTTTTATATATTTTATTCCGTCTGTTTTTAATTGTTCAATTTGAGGTGACAAGAGAGATTTATCTCTTTTATAGAGGATAAAACCAGCAAAAACCTGCTGTTGAATAAAATATTCAGCCATTTTTAATGCGAATGACGTGGCACCGACCTTAAACCCATTTGTATCGTGATCTGAGATATATTTTTCATTAATGACTATGGCTATAATCATCTTTTTATTGTCTGATGATAGATTCTTCATTTTCATTCTCTATTGATATATAGGATATCTTTTAACATTGAAGTGGTAATAATAACTAAAGGTGAAAGTTCCCGTTGCGTGGATAGGCTGATAAGAATTAAATAATAGTTTTATTATTGAATAGGTATCTGACGAATCAATGTCTTTAAGATATACTCATGTAGCCAGAGAAGTTAAATAATATTATACATAAAAGGCATACTATATTTTGTAATTGGCTTATTTTTAGGGAAATGGGTTACTGTTAACGCTTTGTTATCTGATTTTTTCAATCGGTTAAGATGAGGGCTGTTTTCCCGCTTTTTCGCCCTAACTTTACCCACTCCGCCATTTTCCACCAACAAAGTATTGTTTCTCGGTTCAGCTTATTAGATTATAGAGGGTTATGTTGAAGCGCTTTTTGCATTGAGGAAAAAACAATGAGTGAGGCAGATGCCCGCCCGACAAACTTTATTCGTCAGATTATTGACGAAGATCTGGCAACTGGTAAACATACATCCGTACATACCCGTTTCCCGCCTGAGCCTAACGGCTATCTGCATATCGGCCATGCCAAGTCGATATGCCTGAATTTCGGCATCGCTCAAGACTATCAGGGACAATGCAACCTACGTTTTGATGATACCAATCCGGTCAAAGAAGATATCGAGTATGTTGAATCGATTAAGAATGACGTTCAGTGGTTGGGATTCCAGTGGAGTGGGGATATTTGTTACTCCTCTGACTATTTCGATATCCTGTATCAATACGCTGTTGAATTAATCAATAAAGGATTGGCGTATGTCGATGAGCTGAGTCCTGAAGCGATCCGTGAATATCGTGGCACGTTAAAAGAGCCGGGCAAAAACAGTCCGTATCGTGATCGCAGCGCAGAAGAAAATTTAGCCCTGTTTGAAAAAATGCGTGCCGGTGAATTTGCGGAAGGTAAGGCGTGCCTGCGTGCCAAAATTGATATGGCATCCCCGTTCATTGTGATGCGTGATCCGGTCATTTATCGTATCAAGTTTGCGGAGCATCATCAGTCAGGGAATAAATGGTGCATCTATCCGATGTACGATTTCACACACTGCATTTCCGATGCGCTGGAAGGGATCACCCATTCCATCTGTACGCTGGAATTTCAGGATAACCGCCGTTTGTACGATTGGGTATTGGATAACATTACGATTGATTGCCACCCACGTCAGTACGAGTTTTCTCGTCTGAATCTGGAATATACGGTGATGTCCAAGCGTAAGCTTAACCAACTGGTGACAGAAAACATCGTTGATGGTTGGGATGATCCACGTATGCCAACAGTCTCCGGCTTGCGTCGCCGTGGTTATACTGCGGCGTCTATTCGTGAGTTCTGCCGCCGCATTGGGGTGACTAAACAGGATAACAACGTTGAAATGGCAGCATTGGAATCCTGCATCCGTGATGACCTGAACGAAAATGCACCGCGCGCGATGGCGGTTCTTGATCCGGTGAAACTGGTGATTGAAAACATGCCGGAAGGTGAAGTTATTCTGACGATGCCTAACCATCCAAATACGCCAGAAATGGGCAGCCGCGAAGTGCCGTTCAGCCGTGAACTGTACATTGACCGTGCGGATTTCCGTGAAGAAGCAAACCGTCAATATAAGCGACTGGTTCTGGGTAAAGAAGTACGTCTGCGTAACGCTTATGTGATTAAAGCAGAGCGTGTTGAGAAGGATGCACAAGGCAATATCACGACGATTTATTGCCAGTATGACGAGCAAACCTTGAACAAAGATCCCGCTGATGGGCGCAAGGTCAAGGGTGTTATTCACTGGGTCAGCGCGGCACATGGCGTACCGGCACAGTTCTACCTGTATGACCGTCTGTTCAGTGTGGCAAATCCGGGGGCAGAAGATGACTTCTTGGCGACGATTAATCCAGAGTCGCTGGTGATCCGTCAGGGTTTTGTCGAGCCGGGGTTGGCAAAGGAATTGCCAGAAACAACCTATCAGTTTGAGCGTGAAGGTTATTTCTGTGCTGACAGCCGCCTCTCAAATGCGGAAAATCTGGTCTTTAACCGCACCGTTGGCCTGCGTGACACTTGGGCAAAAATCTCACAACAGTAACGATCTCACAAAGATAATCTGGTTCAGATTGGTTATCCCATCCCGTAAAAAGCGTGATTATTTCACGCTTTTTTTATCGCTAATAGCCGCGTAATGAAAATTAACACTTTCAGCTAAGATTAAAAATTGCCTTATAGTCCTATATTGTATAGGGTTATTGCCTGGTCGAAATTGTACATTATTTGCCCAAGAATTGACCCATCGAAAAAATAATCAGTTCGGACGAGGTAATTTATGAAAACTATTAAATTACGTACCTTGGCAGCACTCATTACGGTAGTTGGATTGATAGGCAGCACCCATGCAGAAATGACATCGTCAATATCACCACAGCAAGCAATGTCATCACAGCAGATTGTGGATTTACTCAGTCAGTTAAACGTTAATTTCAACGTTATTGATAACCAAGCGGGTTCACATGGTACAGATTGCGCCATTCTTGGTGCGGATTCGGCGGTCTGTAACCGCGTTAACATCATTTTGAGTAACGGTGGTCAGGCCATCAATGCGTCAAATTGGGCGCTCTATTTTCACAGTATTCGCCAGATCCTGAAACTGGACAATGATCAGTACAAAATTACCCACATCACAGGTGACTTACATAAACTGGAACCGACGAAGAAATTTACCGGCATCAAGGCCAATGAAAAGGTCGTATTACCGATTATTGGCGAATATTGGCAGATCTTCAGTACAGATTTTATGCCGCGTTGGTATGCCACTTCCGGTGATGCTAAACCTAAGGTATTGGCCAATACCGATACTGAGAATATCAGCGAATTTTTATCTGATCTGAAAGGCGAACAGTGGAAACGTATCACAACGGATAACAATACCCTGATGACAGCCGAAAACCGTTTTGCCAAAAATCAGCTGGTGGCAACAGTCAGAGAAGATCAACTGAGAGGGCAGATTATTCCGACACCGAAAGCACTTTCCATTCATTCTCAGGATGTGGATTTATCCCGTGGGGTGAAATTAGAGTTGGGAGGGTTAAGCCGCGAATCGATTAACGTGATCAGGGAACGTTTCCAAGCCCATGACATTAATTTAACGGATAATGGTTATCAAATAGCGACTCAAATCAACGCAAACCAATTTACCCGGCCTTGGCGAGTAAAGGGTGCGTATGAATTGGAGATTACCACCCGTGGAACACAAATTATCGCATTTGATCAGTCTGGCGTGTTCTATGGCCTGCAATCACTATTTTCCCTGCTGCCTGCCAACGGTATGCCCAAGATTGTGACACTGACGGCAAAAGACGCACCACGGTTTGAATATCGGGGGGTATTCCTTGATGTTGGGCGAAATTTCCATAGCAAAGCCGCCGTTCTGCGTCTGCTTGAGCAAATGTCCCACTATAAGCTGAACAAATTCCATTTCCATTTAAGTGACGATGAAGGCTGGCGGTTGGAAATTCCAGGGTTACCGGAACTGACTGAAATCGGCAGTCAGCGCTGCCATGATTTGAGTGAAACCCAGTGCTTGTTGCCGCAATTGGGATCGGGGCCGGATAATCACAATAGGGGCAGTGGTTATTTTAGCCGTCAGGATTACATTGATATTCTGAATTATGCCAAAGCCCGGCAGATAGAAGTCATTCCAGAAATTGATCTCCCCGCCCATGCGCGTGCTGCGGTTGTGTCGATGGAAGCGCGTTATAAGAAACTCATGGCACAGGGCAAGGCGCAGGAAGCCAATGAATATCGCCTGCTTGATCCGACAGATACCTCGAATACCACCTCCGTCCAGTTCTATGATCGCCGTAGTTACCTTAACCCGTGCCTGAATTCCTCGAAGCAGTTTATTGATAAAGTGATCAGTGAGGTCGCTGCCATGCACAAAGAAGCGGGCCTGCCACTGAATACTTGGCATTTTGGTGGCGATGAGGCAAAAAATATTCGGTTGGGGGCAGGATATCAGGATAAAGAGGAACCGATTGTGCCGGGCAAGGGAATGATCAACCAAAAAATCGAAGATAAGCCGTGGGCGAAATCCCCGGCTTGTCAGAAGCTGGTCGCACAAGGTGTCGTTAAAGATGTTGATGAACTCGCCAGTTATTTTGCGATTGAAGTCAGCAAAATCGTCAATGCCCGCGGTATCAGCACCCTACAGGCATGGCAGGATGGCCTGAAACACGCTAAATCGGCCAAAGATTTCGCCACTAAACAGGTTGCAGTGAATTTCTGGGATACCTTGTATTGGGGAGGCACTGATTCAGTGAACGACTGGGCGAATAAGGGCTATCGGGTCGTTGTTTCCAGCCCTGATTATGTCTACTTAGATATGCCTTATGAAGTTCATCCGAAAGAGCGGGGTTATTATTGGGCAACGCGCTTTAATGATGAGGCGAAAATTTTCAGCTTTGCACCGAACAACCTGCCACAAAATGCGGAAACCTCGGTGGAACGTGATGGCAACCGCTTTAATTCCCATGGCAATAAACGCTGGCCGGGGGCTTATGGCCTATCGGGACAGGCATGGAGTGAAACCGTGCGTACCGATGAACAAATGGAATATATGATCTATCCTCGCTTGCTGCCGTTGGCGGAACGGGCATGGCATCAGGCAGAATGGGAACAGAATTATCGGCAGGGCAGGGAATATAAGGGTGGAATAACACACTATGTTGATACTGTGCTATTGCAACAGGACTGGGAACGCTTCGCCAACCTGATAGGGCAGCGTGAGCTGGCTAAACTGGATAAAGCCAAAATAGCCTATCGTCTGCCTGTGCCGGGTGGCAGAATTGTTTCTGGAACACTGGAAGCCAATATTGCATTACCGGGAGTTGTTATCCAATACTCATTGGATAATGGGAAAACATGGCAGGATTACAATGACAGACAGCGGCCGCACGTCAGCAGCAATGTAAAAATTCGTTCTGTCAGTATGGATGGAAAACGTTTTAGCCGTATAGACGACGTTAAATTCTCATGATTTTCTTTGAAAAATCAACTCAATAAGCGGGTAAAGCTACTGCTGATTAGTGAGAGCTCTCATCGGCAGTAGCTTATTCAGACGAAAAAACACCCGAAGCAAAAGGTTTTAATCACTTCATTGGCGTTTCGTTATTTTGCCTTTTCATTATGAAGCGCGTTATCGTTGCGGCAATCACCAGAAGCACAGTGACCATATAAATAGAGACTGTGGTTTGAAAGTTTAATCCCATAACGTTCAGCGATATTTTTCTGACGCTCTTCAATAAACTCATCACTAAATTCAATGACTTTACCGCAGTCGAGACAAATCAGATGGTCATGGTGATGTTGCTGAGTGAGTTCAAAAACCGATTTACCACCTTCAAAATTGTGGCGTGTGACAATGCCGGCATCATCGAACTGGTTCAACACGCGATAGACAGTGGCGAGGCCAATCTCTTCACCGATATCAATCAGTTTTTTGTAGAGATCCTCCGCACTGACATGATGGCATTCTGGGTCCTGTAGCACTTCCAGAATTTTCAAGCGCGGAAGTGTTACTTTAAGTCCAGCATTTTTCAATGCTTTATTGTTGTCGGTCATGCGGATTCAGTCCTGTAACTTGGGTTAAGTGAGCTTATGATACTTGGGGTATCGTGAGGGAATCATGATTCTGTATCACATTGCTGATTATAGGCATGGATATTTAAAATGAAAACCATGCCTAGTCCGATATCATGACACATTATGCAGGAATTATCCTGCCTGAAAGGGCCTTTATCCCCGGATTATGCACCCAGGATCTCTGACAGGCTCATCTCAGCCTTAATCTGTTGTACCCAGGCTTCAACGCGCTCATCCGTCAATTCGGGTTGACGATCTTCATCAATGGCCAGACCAATGAAGTGGTTATCGTCGGCCATGCCCTTGGAGGCTTCAAAGTGATATCCTTCGGTTGGCCAGTGGCCGACGATAATCGCGCCACGGGGTTCAATAATATCGCGGATGGTGCCCATGGCATCACAGAAGTATTCTGCATAATCTTCCTGATCACCACAGCCGAACAAAGCAACCAGTTTCCCTTCGAAATTGATCTCTTCCAGTGTTGGGAAGAAATCATCCCAATCACACTGAGCTTCGCCGTAATACCAAGTTGGGATGCCAAGCAGCAGAATATCGAAGGCTTCAATATCTTCTTTGCTGCTTTTGGCAATATCGTGGACTTCAGCAACCTCAGCACCGCCCAATTTTTCTTGGATCATTTTGGCGATGTTCTCTGTGTTGCCGGTATCGCTGCCGAAGAATAGACCTATTATTGCCATAAAATGGGTTAACCTCTTGTTTTATCTGTGTATTAAAGTTATACACATCACGCTGAAATCAGCTAGAAAAATGTCAGTTTTGGTAACATGAAAAGCGTTATTCTGACCAAACATCAATGACAAATCTGTCAGATTTGTGTGGTGACAGCGCTTTATTGTTGTTTAATAAAAGCCGTTAACCGGCAAGGTGATTTGTTTCTGCCAGTTGGGCCAGTAACATTTGTTCAATCAATTCACTGCGGCTGATGTTGCGCTGTTTTGCCAGATGATTCAGTGCATCGACGGCATCTTCATTGAGTTTGAGTTCCACTCGGCGCAGTCCCTTGACTTTATCTCGTCGCAACTGGTTGCGTTTATTGATCCTAAGCTGCTCATCCCTGGACAGCGGGTTTGTTTTCGGTCGCCCTGGCCTGCGTTCATCTGCGAACAAATCCAGTGTGGTGCGATCAGTTTGTTCTTTTGCCATAAATTCAATTGATAATGGGCGTGTACCAACAATATAGCGGGCAATAATACCTTAGCTGGGCGCGCGTCGCTACTGCTTGATGGGAGAGATTGTTGGAATGCCCCAAGCGCTATAAACGAAACAACATTGATATATTAGAAAATGCCTTACTCAAAGAAAGATATCAGGCTTGACATTGAAGCGCTTGGAAAGTGCGATATTTTTCCGTTTACAAGGTCAGCAATGATATTTCTGCCGATACTCTTTTGGCGTCAGCCCATTGCAACGTTTGAATAATTCCCTGAAATAACGGGTATCCTCATAACCCACCTTATGACTGATTTCTTCAATGGTTTTATGGGATTTTTCCAGCCAATGCTTGGCCTGTGACAGGCGAATTTGTTGGATATATTGGATCGGTGTTTTGCCGGTGGCGAGCTTAAAGCGCCGTTTCATTTGGCGTTCACACAGATGAATTTTATTCGCCAAATCGGCGACAGATAAAATGTCAGAAGGGAAAGCGTGCATCCAATCTTGCAGTTTATGGATCAACGGATCGGCATGTTGGCGATAGGGGGCAAAACTGGCGGGATCGTATGAGCTTGGGTGGTCATTTTCATCTAACAGGAATGTTGCGCATCGCTCTCTGGCATATTGTCCGTATATCAACTCAACGATATTCAACATATAGCTTCCACATCCATAGGCACTGGAGATACAGAAACGGTGGTTATTACTGATGATTTTTTTGTCGCTGTAAAGGGGAATATGGGGAAATAATTTTTTGAATTCAGGGGAAAAATGAGGATGGATCGTTGCACCGGTGTCTAATAATCCTGCTTTGGCAAGCATAAATGTGCCTGAGCAGATGGAGACAATGGGAATGCGCTGTTCATCCATTGCCTTAAGCCACTCAATGATTTCCTGTGAGCAGTGCCGCGGTTCCCAATCAGGAAAACCCAGTGAACCGATCAGGATAATATCGGGTTGCTGTTCGTCGTCGGGATCAGAAAGGAGCGAACCGTGGGAGCAGGGAACTGAGTCCATCAGCAGGCCATCGGTATGATTGATTCTCTGGCGGATCATTCCCTGATGGGTCGGCGAGATAATGCTGACGTGAGGCACTGAGCCGCCAATGGCGTTGGCGGCGAGGGTAAGAATTTCAATCGGCATGGCAACCGATGTGACAGAGGTGTGAGAAAAAACCAGTGCTGTAATAGAGACTTGTTTCATAGTGATATTCTCTTCCTTAAGAACATTTTGTCACGTTATGTTAATGTCACGATGAAATTGATTCTAGGGCGAAAAAAGTCTCATGTCTCCCATGAATTTCTTTTTCGCTGTCATCACTGGGTTTGTTGATACCAAAGTTGTGCATATAAGCCATCTTGTTGTACCAGCGTATCATGTGTACCTGATTCAGCGATTTTCCCCAAATCCAAAACAAAAATTTTATCCGCATGGCGGAGGGTATTGAGCCGATGAGCAATGCTGATCACCGTTCGGTTCCGGCAGATTTCATCCATATTGCCCATGATGGCGGCTTCAGATTCATAATCCAGCGCGGAAGTGGCTTCATCAAGGATCAAAATCTTGGGATCACTCAGCAATGCCCTTGCCAATGCGATGCGTTGCCGTTGCCCGCCAGAAAGATTGCAGCCTTTTTCGCCAACCGGATGGGCAAATTGATGGGGAAAGGCATTAATGAAGTCAACCGCGCCCGCTAAGGCTGCCGCCCGATAGACTTCTTCATCGCTGGCATTGGGTTTGCACAGGCGGATATTGTCGGCAATGCTGCCGGAAAACAGAATGCTCTCCTGCAAGACCACGCTCATATTACGGCGCAGTGAGACGGGATCAGCAATCGCCAGATCCATGCCATCCACCAAAACCTGACCGTGCTGCGGCACATAGAGGCGCTGCAATAAGCGGGTCAGGGTACTCTTGCCGGAACCCGACGGCCCGGTGATGCCAATAAATTCCCCGGCTTTAATTTCCAGCGACAGATTTGCCAGCACTTCGGGTGTATCTGCATGATAGCGGAAGCGGATATTCCTGAACTCAATCTGACCGGCCAGTTCGGGGGCGGATGCCAGCCCCTGCTTGCTGCTTTCCATGGGTTCATCAAGAATATCCCCTACCCGGCGCAGGGCGATCAGGGTATGCTGAAAGTCTTGCCAGACTTGTGCCAGCCTTAAAATGGGTTGGGTAACATGCCCCGCCAGCATATTAAACGCAATTAATTCACCGGGGGATAATTCGCCATCCAGCACGCCCCGGACTCCCCACCACAGCAGCAGGGCGGCAACCACTTTTTGGATCAGTTCAATTCCTTGTCCCGCTGCCAGCCCGCTTTTTTGCGCCGTAAAACGTTGGATTAATTGCTGGCTCAAGACCTTTTGCCATTGGTGCAGGAAGCGTTTTTCGGTCGCGGTGGTTTTGATGGTTTCAATCCCCGTGACCGCTTCTGTCAGAAAGCTGGTGGCATTGGCGTCCGCTTCATACTCTTTTTCTACCTTGCGCCGGATCATTGGCCCGACGGCGATCCATAACAAAAAGTAGAGCGCCAGTGAACTGATGACGATCCAGGTCAACAGGGAGGAGTAATGGAACATCACGCCCAGAAACAGAATGATGAAAATCAGGTCAAGCAACAGCATCAGGGTCGATCCGGTCAGAAATTGGCGGATATGCGCCATTTCCCGGACTCTGGCGATAATTTGCCCGGTTTGCCGTTGCTTAAAATAGGGCAGGGGTAATCCCACCAGATGGCGGTACAGCCTGCCGGAGAGTTCAGCATTAATTTGGCTGGCCATATGCCCAAACACGGTATTGCGCAGGAAGCCATACAGGGGTTCCGCCAATGCCAGTGCCAGCATCGCCATGCCCAAAATATGCAGACTGGAAATACTTCGCCCGACCAGCACCTTGTCGATGATATTTTCAAACAATAGCGGGGAAGCCAGTGCAAAAAGTTGCAACACGATGGCAAACAGGAAAATATCCCGTAACTGATTTTTTTGCCTGAAAATGGAGGGGTAAAACCAGCTTAGGCCAAACTTAACCTGCTGCTTGGTCAGGGATTTATCCGCCACCAGCAGCACTTTATAGTCGTATCCGCCATGAGCTAATGCACGTGCTTCATATTTTCCGCTGCCGGGATCGAACACCGTCAAAGTGTCAGGACGGATTTCTGCCAGTACCCACCAGCGTTGCTCCAATTCAATCAGGGCAGGTAACGGTAACGTGGCGGCGGTATCGGGTGTCAGGTGTTCAAACTTACTGTGCAGCCCGATGGTATCTGCCGCTTCACGTAGCTGTGGATCGGTCAGCGCAAGGGAATCCACACCCAGAACATGATGCAGTTGTTCGACAGAAGCGACTTTGTGAAATTGTTTGCCCAAATAGGCAATGCAATCCAGTGCGCTGTTGTTAGTATCAGGCGTGAAATTTTCGCCGCCGGTAAAAGAGAACGTCTCAGCCATGCTTATTTTTCCCTCAATGCTTCAGATTGATATTCCTGAATTGGGCTGAGCAGATAATCAATCACTCTTCGCTGATCGGTTTTGATTTCCGCCACAATGGACATCCCCGCCGTGATTTCAACCGGTTTTCCATCCACCATGATATTGTTCTGTTTGAGGCTGATTTGTGCGGGGAAAACCAGACCCAGCCGTTCATCGTTGGTGGAATCCCTGGAAACGCTGAGTAATTCCCCGTCAATGGTGCCATAGCGGGTATAAGGGAAAGCATCAACTTTCACCGTGACGTGCTGACCGGGATAGACAAAACCGACATCTTTGTTGAGGATTTGGATTTCAGCGAGTTGGACATGCTCATCAGGCACAATCACCATTAAATTCTGGGCTGGTTGCAGAACGGCGCCAAGGGTATGGACACTCAACTGTTGAACCGTGCCGCTCACCGGTGAGCGCACCACCTCAAGCTCTTCCCGCTCCTGCATTTTGGAGATTTCTTGTTTTATGACCGCCAATTGCATTTCTGCTTGTTTTCTTTTCTCAAACCACTCGCGCTCTTTTTGTATTTTGACGCCCTTGAAACGCGCTTCCAGACTTTGGTATTGGGTCACCAAAATACCCAGTTCTGATTTTTGTTGAGCGATCAACCTTTCCGTTTCCAGAAATTCTTTTTCTTGTTCCAGATATTCTACCTTGCTGATGACCTGCTTTTGGCTCAGGGTCTTGCGGGCCAATAAACGCTGGTTGATATTGTCACGCAGATGGATCAATGAGCGGATATCGCTGTTCCGCGATGTTTGGGAAGCTAGGTTCACCTCCATTTCTGCACGGATATTGTTAATGATTGAGTCGAATTCCTGTTTTTCGTGAGAGTAATGCGTCAGAATTTTTTCCTGCCTGTCCGCCGATTGCTGCTGAAAAAGTGGCAGGGACTTGGGATCATGCTTCTTAAGCAGTGCGTGATAACGGATTTCTTCTTCTATCGTGTAGTCACGTTGTTCGAACAAACGCGCAATATCCTGATTGACGCCGAGCGTATTGAGCGTAAGCAAAGGGACACCTTTCTCAACGTGCTGACCATTGGCGACATGAATCGCCATCAGGCGGCTCTGTTCGTAAGCCTGAATGATTTGGGAACGGCCAGATGCTATCAAACGCCCTGTGGCGGTTGCCTGTACATCCAGCTTCCCCAGATAGGCCCAGAGCAGGGCGATCAGAACGCTGATGCTGAGCGTGATTGCCGTATAACGGGCGAACGGGGAAGGTGGCCGTTGCGACAATGCCAGATGTGTCGGTAAAAAATCATAATGGGGACGGGTCGTTCGTAACCGCTTGATCCCCCTGCGCAAGATAGCCTTAAACATGGGCAGGTTCCTCCTGTTTTGTTTCTTGTTCTTGTCTTAGCTCTTGTTGTAACTGCCAAAGTTTCCGGTAATGTTTGCCTTGTTGCAGAAGCTGTTCATGGCTACCTTGCTCGATGATTTGGCCCTGATTTAATACAATGATCCGGTCACATTGGCGCACCGTGGAAAGCCGGTGCGCAATGGTGATAACCGTTCTGCCTTGGGCAATCGCCGCCATATTGGTTTGAATGATGGCTTGTGATTCATCATCCAGTGCGCTGGTGGCTTCATCCAAAATCAGGATTTTGGGATCTGACAGCAGGGTTCTGGCAATCGCCAGACGCTGCCGCTGACCGCCTGATAGCGATTGACCCCCTTCCGCGATCACCGTGTCATACCCCATCGGCAACCTGAGAATAAAATCGTGTGCCCCTGCCAGTTTTGCTGCCTCAATCACCGCAGATAACGGGGCATCAGGGCAGGATTGAGACAAATTCTCATACACCGTTTTATTAAACAGAAAGTTTTCTTGCAGAACGATACCGATCTGCTGCCTGATGGCTTCAATATTGAGATATTGCAAGGGAATGCCATCCAGCGTGATAGCACCACTTTCTGGGGTATAAAGCCGCAACAGCAAACGTGCAAGGGTGCTTTTCCCCGAACCCGACGTACCGACGATGCCCACGGTTTCTCCTGCCCGAATATCCAGCGTGAAATGGTTGATGGTGGGGGAAAGATCAGGTTGATAGCGAAAGACAATATCAGAAAATGAGATTGCCCCTTGCAATGCCACCTGTTGGTGACCAGATTGCTGCTCTGTCGGCAGGTTCAACATATCTCCCAGCTTATCAATGGCAATGCGTGAGCGGATAAATTGCCCCCAGAGTTGCACCAACTTAGACAGGGGTTGTTGGGTGTGGCTGACCATCATATTGAAAGCGATCAATTGACCAATGGTCATATGCAGGGAGAGCACTTGTGAAGCCCCTAACCAGATAATGACAGCACTGGTGACTTTTTGTAACACCGTCACCAGATGACCGGAACGGTTATCCCATTGCTGCACATCATAACTGGTGCTGACCATCTGTTCAGTCTGGCTATCCCAACGGCGGATAAAGCGGGGTTCAGCCGCAAGGCTTTTCAGTGTCTCGGCACCGGCAACGGTTTCGGTGAGGAAAGAGGTATTCATGGCAGCATGCGTGAACTGTTTTTCCACTGCTTTTTCAATTTTCGGCGTCACCCACCAGGCAAGCAGGGCATAAAAGGGCAGGGTCAGCAGGAAGATCAGCGTCAGCAGACCGGACAGTAAGCTCATGACATAAATAAAGACAAACATGAACAGAACGTCGATACACAGGGTGAACATGGAGCCGGTTAAAAACTCCCGGATCGTTTCCAGTTCCCGTACCCGTGTCACAATTGCACCCACTTGACGGGATTTAAAAAAGAGCAATGGCAGGCCAAACAGGTGGTTAACCAGCTTTAACCCCAGTTTGATGTCAATCCGGTTGGCGGTGTGGGCATACTGATATTCACGTAACCCCCGCAGAATGATTTCAATCAACCCGGCCGCCACCAGCCCGAAAATCAGGACATCCAATGTGGAAAATGCCTGATGCACAAGAACCTTGTCCATGACAACCTGCACGACCAGCGGGGAGATAAGTGCCAGAATTTGCAGGACGAAGGAGAACAGGAGTATCTCCGTCAGGTTCTTCTTTTGTCTGACAAATTCAGGGATAAACCAGCGAATATTAAATTGATTGCTTTTTTGTTTTATTTTTATCCATTTGCCGCTCCAGAGATTGATAAATTCTTCTTTACCTAATATCTCTGGTGTTCCTTGGTCAGGCTTTTGGATTAATACCCGCTGCTCATCATATTTAGCCAGAATGAAAGGTTGCCCATCGTTGCCAAACAAAATGGCAGGCAGGGATATGTCACCTAACTTCTTATTTATAGAGTATTTATTTTTAATTTTAATGCTGCATTCTTTTTGTAGCCTGTTTAGGGTGGAAATATAATCATCATCATTATTTAAGTTTTTATTTGATGTGGCTGCATGGTTCTTATTAGATATCATTATTATTAAATTAATTAATGATATTGTTGTTTTTTCTATTTCATTCATTAAATTAAATCTATTTAAAATAAAAAATCACGCTATTGAGTGAATAACATGCCAGAATGGCCGAACACTTCCCTTACTTCTCACAAGACAAAAGCCGCTTATTATCCCTGCCGTGCGGGCAGAGAATAAAGGCATCTTGGGGGACAACGAGTATAAAAGATATTATCTGTGATCAAAGCGCCTATTAATGTTGGTAATTGGGACAAAATGTAGAGTCTAAACAGACATTTTACTATTTATATGTTGATTTTAGTCAGTAAATGGATATATTTTTATCTAAATCAATTAGTAAATGTCGTTGGAAAATCATTTCATTGTTCGGTTCATACTTAATCGGTTCACACTCAAATTACCATTTTGTATTTCGGATAGTTCTTAAAGAGTAACAGTGCTTGAAAAAGAATAGTTATTGAAAGATAAGGGGAAACTCAATTACTTTAGCTTAATTAGATAACCTTGGCAATAAGGTTTAATCATCAATGAAACTATAGGATATATGGGTTCATTTATAATTTAATCATTTTAATTTAATGCAATCTTAACATTAAATTAATATTTATTTAATGGATAATGTTATGTCTGAAAAATTTGTTCAAACCGTCTCAAGTGTTAATTATAACAAAGGCGTATTCTCTCTGTATTTTGTCGGGCAGGAGCCTAATCGCATGGCGAGTGGTCTGCTGGCAGAGAATGATCAGGAATTACAGTTAAAACAAGTTATTCATATGCCGGCTTCTGGTTTTATGTATATGGTTTCCATGGTTAAAAGTATGCTTGAAGATCCAAGAATGGAAGCTGAAATCAGCAAACTGATTGCGGCGGGTTTTTTGCCGGTGCCTGAAATTAATCCAGAAACGCATAATGCAGGCGAAAAACCGGTTGCAGCAGAAGCGGCTGTGGCAGAAACCGCTGAACCTAAAAAACGTTCACCGCGCCATTCTGAAACAACAAAATAATATCAGCAAAACGTTATCAGGTAGTTGCTAACTTATGATGATCACACATCAACCGGCAACACTGAGTGCGAATGAGATACAGGCTATGATGGGTGGGGTGATGCTGCTTTGCCAGCACTCCCCCTTGCACCGACGTTATTTAGTTGCTGAATGGCAACAACGTATCTTGCCGTCATTCCAGCTTAATCAGTTTTGCTACTACGAAGATGAACATCAATGCCCAGTTGCTTTTTGTAATTGGGCTTTTTTGTCTGACAGCAGCCGGAATGCGATCTTGGCCGGCGAACGGGAAATTTCGCGGGAAGATTGGCGTTCCGGCCAGCATATTTTTTTTCCAGAGATGATTGCGCCTTTCGGGCATGCGCGTGCTATTGCCTGCGATCTTCGCCGGCGTGTCTTTGCTGCCCGGAAAGGGCAAAAAGCCTGCACCGTCAGGGGAACTCTGGATGTTCAAAATGACCACTGTATCCGTCGGGTGCAGTGGTTTACTGTTTAATTTTTCTGCCCAATATCAGGATTATTTATGGGAAAATCAGTCGGCCGCAGCTTAGCGTATACCTTTACTGGTGTATATGAAGATGATGATGAGGGAAATAATATCACTGCCATCGGTTTTGGCGGCGTCATTAATGCTTATGGCGGGAATGACCATATTGTTGTTGGCTCCCTTGCGGCACAGGTCAATACGACATGGGGACACGATACGATTGTCGGGGGTGCCGGATATCTGGATATCCATGATACCGGGGGCAATCTCACGGTCAAAGGGGGAAGTGGTTACACTTCAATCACTAAGACACACAGCGGCCCGATAACATACGAAGGCGTTGCTGGTGCAGTGAAAATCAATCATACCGGTGACAAGAGCGGCATCTTTTATTCTGGGGCTGCCGGATACAATAGCATCACGCGTAAAGGCTTGCAGGGTGATATTAGCTTCAAGGGAGCAGGTGCTTACAACGAAATCTGGCATGAAACCAATCAGGGCAATCTCTCTTTTGCCGGTGCCGGTGCCGGCAATAAGATCGACCGTACTTGGCTTAATCAGTACCAAGGTTCTCAGGGAAATGTGACTTTTGGTGGGGCTGGCGCAGCAAACGTCATCAGTTCCAGGGTCGAGACGGGAAATATTCATTTTTCCGGTGCCGGTGCCTATAACTTTATTGTTCGCAAAGGTAAGGCCGGGGACATTACGCTGGGAGGCGCGGGCGCTTATAACCGCGTTGAGCGTACCCGCCAGGCGAATGACGTCTACGCTGAAACCAAGGGGGATATCCGGTTTAACGGCGTGGGGGGATACAACAGCCTCTACTCCGATGTGGCACACGGTCATATCCATTTCACGGGAGCGGGCGGTTATAACGAAATTACCCGCAAAGGCGCAGGCAATGACTTCGGCAGTGAAGGGATAGAGTATGCCAACGCAGAAGAGGTTGTGCTGACCAGTGCCACCCTGAGTGGTGAATGGATTGGTGCCTTTCATCAGGTGATCGGGGTTAAATCGGCACGGGAGCCGAACACGTACCTGTTTGCGTTTGAGGATGGTACGCATACTAAAATCAACAAGGTTAAGCTCTCCAATGATCCTGAAACCGGCAAGCTGAGATACTACTCGACAGCTTGGTATAAAGAAGGAAAGCATCTCAAGGGGCTGGATAAACAGGATATCTCTGCTGCGGGACACTTTAATTCTGTTGGCGCTGATGGTGCCTATCGGTTGTCAAACCTGACCGTTGAACAGCGGAAAGCCGTATCCATTGATGCCATTGAGCAAAAACTGACGGAAAACCAATGGGTGAATTATGGCGGTGGTGTCCTGATTAATGCCGCAGATATCACCCTGTCCGATGCTAAGATGGGTGGTTATGCCTTTGATGAGAATGAAAGGACTGCCGATGTGACGGCGGTGAAATCCAACCGGATGCCAAACACCTATGTTTATTCCAAGGCGTTTGGCAGATACAAGAAGGTGGTGGTGGTCGAACTGAGAAACGATCCCAAAACCGGCGTGCTGCAATATTTCGCGCGCCCTTGCTACAAGTTCAGTGAGCGTTCCCCGGATTTTGCCAACGAAACTTTTTCGACTGGCAACGGTTATAAGCCCATGGGCGTCGGCAGCTATTCGCTGAGTGACCTGCATTACCGGGTGAATACCGAACGCACAATTGCTGCCCGTGTGTCGGGTATGCATGAATATCAAGATCTTGAACTGTTCAAATCAGCCACTGACAGCGGTGAAAGTTCAGGGGACATTCATTATACCGGTGCCGGTGGTGCCAACGTCATCAAATCCAACGTCACACGCGGTAATGTCTACTTCAATGGCGCGGGGATTGCCAACGTCATTCTTCATCAGGCGCAGCAGGGTGATATGGACGTCAACGCGGGGGGAGCCGCCAACGTGCTGGTTCGCGTGGGCGATGGCCGCTACCTTGCGCACCTGCTGGCGGTGGGCAATATCTCCATCCACAAAGGCAATGGCAACAGCCGTATCGCCATGGGCGGTGGTTTCAATACCCATACCCAAATGGGTCATGGTGATGCCTTCTGGTTTGGTATTGGCGGGGCTAATGTCCTGACTCAAAAGGGGAATGGCAACGTTTCCTCCATTCTTGTGGGTGGCACCAACGTCCTGACCAAGGTGGGTGAAGGCGATCTCGCATCAGCGATGTTGGGCGGTGCCAATGTGATCACCCATGTCAGCAATGATCAGGCGACTTCCGGTACGAAAGCCATTGCACTGGGCGGTGCCAATGTGCTGACGAAAAAGGGCAAAGGTCATGTACAAGCCGTGATGGGCGGTGGTGCCAATGTGCTGACTCATATTGGTGATGGCAACACCACCGGCATGATGCTGGGGGGAGCCAATATCCTGACCAAAGTCGGCAACGGTGATACCACAGGCATCATGTTTGGCTTGGGGAATATTCTGACCCATGTCGGTAACGGCCAGACACTGGGCGTCATGGCGGGTGCAGGTAACCTCTTTACCAAGGTGCAGGATGGCACAGCGATTGCGGCCATGATCGGCGCAGGCAATATCTTCACCCATGTGGGTAAAGGGAATGACTGGGCGTTGATGGGGGGTGCAGGCAATATCTTCACCAAAGTGGGTGACGGTGATGCACTGGCATTGATGTTGGCGTTGGGTAACGTGTTCACGCATGTTGGCGACGGCATGAGTGTTGCCCTGATGATCGCCAAAGGCAATATTGCCACGAAAGTCGGTGACGGTGATGCCCTTTCTGCCATGATTGGCAAAGGCAATATCTTTACCCAGATTGGCCATGGCTCCACCTTTGCTGCCATGATTGGCGGGGCGAACGTCCTGACCAAAGTGGGCACCGGCTTGACGGTGGCGCTGATGGTGGGTAAAGCCAATATTTATACTCACGTTATCCGTGACAATAAAGCCAGTACCAGCATCGGCCTGTTTGCGGGGACGGCCAATGTCATGACCAAAGTGGGGAATGGCACAACACTGGCTGCCATGTTTGGCAAAGCCAATATCATGACGCATGTCGGTAACGGTCTGACCGGTGTACTGGCATTAGGCAAAGCCAATATCGTGACCAAAGTCGGTGATGATTTGCTGGGCGTCGTGGCGGTTTCCGAGGCCAACGTCGTCACGCATGTCGGTGATGGCACGACCGCAGCGGTATTGGCCGGCAAGGGCAATATCCTGACCAAAGTGGGCAAAGGGCCGACTGTCGGCCTGTTGATTTCCGAAATCGGCAATATCATGACCCATGTGGGGGACGGCACGACGGTCGGGTTTGCCAAAGGGGATGCCAACATCATCACCAAAGTGGGTGATGGGCTAGGCATTAATGCCGCCTGGGGCAAGGCTAACGTCCTGACCCATGCGGGTGATGGTGATCGTTATAACTTTGCCAAAGGTGATGCGAATATCATCACCAAAGTGGGTAATGGCCAGGAAGTGACGGTCGTTCAGGGGCAAGCCAATATCGTGACCCATGTGGGCAATGGTGATGATTACACCGGCGCTTGGGGCAAGGCTAACGTCATTACCAAAGTCGGCGATGGCCGTAATGTGGTGCTCGCCAAAGGTGATGCCAATATCGTGACCCAAATCGGTGATGGTGACAGCTTTAACGCACTGTGGAGTCAGGGCAATGTGGTCACCAAAGTGGGTGACGGTATGCAGGTCACCGCCGCCAAAGGCAAGGGCAATATTACGACGACCGTTGGTGATGGCCTGAGTGTGACAGCGGCTCATGGCGACCTGAATATCAACACCAAAGTGGGTGATGGTGTTTCCGTCAATGTGGCGTGGGGTAAACTCAACGTTAATACCAAAGTCGGTGACGGCCTGAATGTTTCCGTCATGAAAGGTGAGGGCAATGCCAATATCCATGTGGGTGACGGCCTGAATATCCACGCCTCTTATGCCCGCAACAACGTGGCCATTCAGGTGGGGAACGGGGATTTCTACAGCCTTGCCGTGGCAAAAAGCAATACCCAGAGCGATAAACTGGGTACGCTGTTCAGCAATATCAAGCAAACCTTGCTGGGCGTGGCAGGCAGTCAGGGGATTAATTATCTGGTCAATGGCGACGAAGCCAGTACATCGGGCACCCATAAGGGACGCGGTGCGATTGACCTGCCGGCAGTCTCTTCCCTGAATGGTTTTAAACTGACCGAAATGGGTGACGTGACCTCTGATTTGAAAAACAGCCTGAAAGGTGTTGTGACGGGGGTTGATGCGCCGGATATTGACAGCATTCAAAATAAACTCGGCGATGAGGCGCGGTTAAACCCCAATCAGTCTCGTAATCTGATCATCAATGGTGATTTTGAACAAGGAGCCGAGGGATGGCAGCACACTAATGGCATTGAAGCCAGCCATTCAGCTAAGGCATACGGCCTCAGCGCGGAAGGGCATGGCGAGCGCGTCAGTGAGCTTGACGTTCAGGGCAATACCCACATTTATCAGGATATTCAGGATTTGACGGCGGGTGAAGACATTGTCGTTAAGTTCGATTTTGCAAGGCGTGTCGGCAGCTCTGCTGATAACGGGCTGGAAGTGTGGTGGAATGGTGAGGTGGTTTTTGCGGCTGCCAATGGCAAGGCGGAATGGCAGAACAAAGCATTGACCTTAACGGCCAAGGCTGGCAGCAATCGACTGGCATTTTCCGGGATAGGCCTGAATGATGGTTTTGGCTATGTTCTGGATAACGTGGTGGCAATGTCTGAACTATCAGGCAGTGGCATTGCTGACCATGTGAAGCAAGATCAGGCCGCACAGAACGCTTTGCAGGATAAGGAAAGGGCAGAAGCCGGACGCCTGCGTCTGGAACAGGAACGGGATAACCAACTGAACGCCATTTCGGGCACACAGGCGCAACTGGAATCCACCGATCTGGCGGTGCTGAACGCGAATGGACAGACTCAGCGCAATGCTATTCAGGGTGAATCTCAGGCAGTGGCCGATGAACTACAGGCAAACGTCAAAGGCTTGGAAGCGCTGAACAGCCATGCCATCTATCATGGGAAATCCGGTAAACAGCACCGTGATCAGTTTGCCCGTGGATTGTTGGGACATGTTCAGACTGATTTAGACAAAGCAAACGAGACGGCACGGAACCAATTAGATCACGCACAAAAAGCGGCCGCAGGGCATCTGGGTGATATCAAAGAGGCGGTTGCCAAATCAGAAACGGGTGCACTTAACGCAGAACAAAACCGTCAACATGCCGAGCAGGATGCTGGAGATGCCCATCTTCAGGCCGAAAACCGGAGAAAAGAAGCCCTTAGTTATGAACAACGGGCTTATCAGGCGGGACGTGATGGCGAATCAGCCGCGCAGAAGGCAGAACAGCGCGGTCAGCACGAAGCTTCCGCGGCGGACAGCAAAACCACACAAGTACAAAATGATGCCAAGGGTGCCAAACTGGCTGACAACTATAAGCCGAAGCGCGCGGGTGCAACCGGCAGCGGCCTGTCAGGCAGTGCTTATGAATCCCATTACTCTGAATACATTGAAAAAGCAGAACAATCCAAGAGTCACATCAATCCTGAATCGACCGTTCAGGCTGATGGCGAATTCAGTGAAGAATTGCAAGGTTTGGATAACAATCTGAACGGTCTTGGCGATGCGAAAGCAGCCTTAAGTCGTTTACAGATCAATAGGGGAATACGGGTTAAGAAATCTGTACTGACCTCTGAACATACCGAAATGTCAGTGAACCCGCCGGTTAGCCAACCTACGGATGCCGTGACTGAATGGGTCAGAAACACACCGCCGATTTCAGGATTGGATCTCAGTGGCCTGCAAGCTCTGGGCGAAGAACTGATTCAGCAAGAAGCAGTGAGTGGTTCTGAAACCGAATCCACTGCCGCAATCAGGGCGCAGAAGGTGGCCGAGGTTTACCGTTGGCTGGATAGAGACAACGATCTGGCGACCGAAAAATACATTCCTGTGCCGGGATTTGATCGCGTGGATGCAGACATACCGGATGACGTCAGGCAGAAAATGGTGGCTTCGATTGAAGGCTACTTGGAGTTCTGTGGCGAAAAAGTACCGAAAGATCAGTTCACTTCACTGGCAAAACTGTTTGTTGATGCCACCATCGATTACGACTGGGACAAGCGTGTCGAATTGGTTTCGAGACTGGAAAGCTATGGTTATAGCTTCGAACCTGTGCATGGTGACAAGAGTATTGTTTCATTTTGGTCTGGCAAAAATTTCAAAGGGTACCGTAAGGTTCTCGATGCAGTACAGACTGATGGCAAGAAAGTGGTTTACGATATTGATGTTCAGGGTAACGATTTTGCCCTTAAGCTGAACAAACAGCTCCAGCACTGGAGCAATATGCTCGACATCCTCAATCCGGATATCCCGGAGCAGGAAAGGCAAGCCTTGCAATCGGTCATTAGCGCCTCGACCCGCAGCAATACCGGATTCTGGAGTTCCCTCTATGCAACGGGATCGCGTGATGATGTTTATGTCATTGCGGAAGGGGGATTACGCCTTGGCAACTATTTCTGGAATGTTGAACTACCGGTATTGCGCCAATTGCAGCGTGAAGGGCTGGTGGGCGAAATCCGCCTGCTGGATAAGCCGGCCGAAGCATATCAAGGCATGTCACCTGAATCCATTGGTCGCCGATTGACCGCGGCCGGTGTTTCCGTCAAAGCCCGTTTTGATTCACTCAGTTTTGCCGAGCAGGAGAAACTGCTGGCACAAAATCCTGATAAATACCAGCCTGATACACTGGTTTATCTGGATATCAAAACCAGTGCCATCGATAACCTGCTGAATCAAGCGCTGCCATTCTACGGGTTACGTACCGAGCGCAATTTGCTGGTGCGTGAATCTGACGACGATGACGGGTTTGAAGTTCGTCCGTGGCCGGGTAATCAGCGTGATGAATTCAAGACCATCAGGGTAGAAGATCCGGAAGATTCGACTCAAATCAAAGCGGTTGAACGTTTTATTCTGGCTAATTACGACAACTATGACCAACTGCCTGAGGCATTATATCTGGCGGAAGACCGCATGGTTTCCCACGAGCAGGGACGTACCCGCATTATTGCGGAGAAAGTGGAGGGTAGCTGGAACTATCAACCGAACACTGACTTGATGTCTGCGCATGAGTTGCAGGAAGCCGCTTATGTGAAGGGCAAAATTCGGGGTGACAGTTATCGGCATGTACTGGATGCACTGAAAGACTATGAAAGCACCCTGCAAAACAGCCCAGATTATGGTTTGGAAGCGGTAGAAAAACTGACTCACCTGCGCCAGCAGGCTGAAGGCTATCTGTTGGGGCATCCGGATTCAGCACGTATACCTGCGTTGAATAAATTGCTGTCACAGCTCAAGGTGCGCATGGAAGAATCGCTGGTACTGGCAGAACCCACGCTGGAAAGCACCGGCAAAGGCAGTTTCAGCGATCTCTACAACAAACTGGGTAATGCCAATCTCAAAGATTCCAAACATCTTTATCTTGATGAGCAAGGGGACTTTGTAACCCGTGGCAAAGCCAATATTCAGATTGCCATGAAAGCGCAGCGTGCGGAAAACGCGGTTGAGCAAATCAAGGCGGCGGTGAGCAGGGAATATGGTCAGCCTATCGCCGATGCCGTTTTTGCCAACGTGCAAGCCCGCTCTCTGGCGAAAGATGGCAAGGGCATTGATGTCTCTGGTTTGAAAAAGATCTATCAGGCCATTGAACAACAGTTGTCTCCGGTCAGCGCCACGCTGTTTGTCTGGCAACCGAGTGATCATAGCCGTTTGGGACACGCTGCCCTGCAAATTGGGCAAGGGCGTATTCAGGTCAGTGCCGAAGATGCGGGCGAATTCAACAAGAAAAACTACGTCAGTTGGTGGCCGAAAGGGAGCAAATCGCCTGATATTCGCCGCATTCTCAATGTCTCCTCTGAGCAATATCCCGATTTAAGATTACGTTGGCGTGATCTCAGCCAGCCTGCCGGCCAAAATACCTTGCTGGAGTTGGATGTGGCTTCTGAGGAAGGCGATAAATTCGGCATGCAGGATGGCGACTACAAGCTGGCGAAATTTAATGAAAAACTTGAGGCTGCCAAAGGGGTTGATGCAAAATTTGCGGATTTCAGTGAACACCTTGGCATAACGATGCTTGAGAATCCTAAGTTCCTGCAATCCTCAGGTATACCGGAGTACATCTCCAGACCGTTCGTGCAACAAGTCGAAGCCGGCGGCGTTGACGTGTTTGAATTAGGCAAAGAGTTTGCTGAGGTGCTGCGTACCGCCGCTAAACAACAATACTCTGCTGAAGTGACAGAAAAACGCATTACTCATGTTATTCGCCAGTTCGCAGAACGTGAACTGAGTGACACCCAGGATTTCAAATCCAGTGAAGCCGATCAGGGACGGGTCTTCCGCATCAATCTGGCGGGATTGGATACGGCGGCGATGCAGGCGGAATGGCATAAAATCAGCCAAAACCCGGATGCCCGTTATCAGCTTCTGACAGATAACTGCTCAAGTATTGTTGCCAGAGTCCTTAAGGCGGGTGGTGCTGATAACGTTATCGGCCATACATGGCGGCCAAAATGGGGTATCTGGACACCCACCGAGCTGTTTAATTATGCGCAGACTTTGCAGGAAGCGCAGATTGAAACCTACCTGCATAAGCCGAATCAGCTTGCCGGTGAAGAGCTGGAAGCACTGGGTCACTCGGATAAGAAAGATCAGGCACTGGAAAAAGTGGCTATTGACAACGACGGCACACCACCGCGTGACAAAGAGCCACTCAACCCCGTCGCCCGCTTCCTTAACGGTGAGCTTTATGGCGCTAGGGAAGATCGCCGTAATGTCAATAGTGGCACACAGGGAAGATTGGATGAGGCGGTCACCAAAGGCACCGCGAATAAGGTCACGCTACAGGGTGACGCGGGACGCCTGACCGGTTATTACCATAACGGTGATCAAAAAGATCAAAGTGGCGATAGCCCGGCGAAAAAGGTCGTGCTTTTCATTCATGGTTCCGGCTCCTCCGCGGAAGAGCAGGCGAGTGTTATCCAAAGCCATTACCAAGAGCAAGGCGTTGATATGCTGGCGGTGAACCTGCGCGGCTATGGCACCAGCGATGGTCATCCCAACGAGAAAGGGCTGTATCAGGATGCCCGTACCATGTTCCGTTACTTGGTGAATGATCGCGGCATCAAGCCGGAAAATATCATCATTCATGGTTACTCCATGGGAGGACCCATTGCCGCGGATCTGGCCCGTTATGCCGAGCACAACGGACAGGCCGTTTCCGGTTTATTGCTCGACCGGCCAATGCCAAGCATGACCAAGGCCATTACTGCCCATGAAGTGCCGGATCCGGCAGGGCTGACAGGCGCGTTGGCGAAATCGGTCAATGGCCGTTTCTCCGTGGAGAAAAACCTGCAAGGTATCTCGAAGCAGACCCCTATCATGTTATTGACTGATGGTGAAGGATTGGGCGATGCAGGGGAAAAACTGCGTGCCAAACTTGCTGAAGCGGGTTATCAGGTATCGGGCGAACAGACCTTCTATGGTCATGAAGACAGCAACCTGTTGATGAGCCAATATGCGGATAAAATTGTCTCCACACTGTCTGTTTCTGACCCTGTTTCTAATCCTCAGCATGAAAATGGCCGCGTGAAAACCGGGTTGGTGGAAAAAGCACTTTATACGCTCTTTGATGCGAAATCCGGTGGAAAAGAGCTGGATCAGTATTCTTTCCATTTCACTCAGGGCGGATCACTGCTTAATCATCTTGAAAAACTGGTGCCAGAAGTTGGTAACGTACTCCTGACAAAGGGGAATCACGTTGAGTCAAAAGAATTTCTGGAAGGTATTTGTTTCGCCTTGTCCGGCCGTTACCTGATGGAAGAGCGGGTACATGGCTTGGGGGGCGGTAAAGCATATTTGTCGTGGCTGACGGATGCGGTCAAAGCCTACAATGACAATGCGGTGAATAAAAAGAGCGACATCAATTCGGTTGAAGCCGCTTTGCTGAATCAGTATCGCCGTCAGAATATCGGTTCGGCCATTCAAGATCTGCTCTCAATGCAGTATAGCCGAACGCAGAATATGAATTGGGCTGATCGCGAGAAAGCTAATCAAGCCTATGGCGGCAAGCTCAAAGCCAATGGATTGACCGGCAACAGAATAGACCGTTCATTGAGTAATGATGTCGCTGGCTATGAATCCGTGATGGAACAGCTACAGCACGCAGATAAAACGACGTATATGTCCTTTATGTCTGAAGACCATGCAATGGCAGTGACGGTGCATAAAGGGGAAAACCAAACCGTTTGGTCATTCTATGATCCTAACTTTGGTATCAAGTCATTTGACAACTATCAAGACTTCAAAGGCCTTATGGACTCTTTCCATAAGGGAATAGTAACCGGCCATAAATCCATATTTGGTTATAAATACCTCGCCAGCCAAGAGAAAGATCAAAGCTTCTATGTTAACTACAATACGTTTGAAGATGGCTCGGTTACCCAGTATGACGGCGTCTGGAAACAGGCTCGTGACGGTGAGCAGCCGTATGTATTGCGTGCACTGAAAGAGCAGGGCAAGACCTTCAAACTCGGTTCAAATATCACGGGACGGGTGGTCGATTACCGTGATGATGCGGTGACGCTGGAAGTGACCGCGAAGAAAGTCGGGAAAGTTCTGGTTGAAGTTGAAAGCCACAATTTCAAACAGGCGGCACACCTTGTGCAGTCGAATATCGATAAAGTCTTTGCTAATCCGGCCGCCAGCAAATTAACCCTCAAGGTATCGGGAGATATCAACATCACTGATGAGGTGAAAGTACCGCTTAAGGGCGACGTCGCCAAGGACAATGCAGCGGACGGGGTTAATCGGGTTGTCAATAACCACGATGTCGGATCGTGGGAACGTGCTGAGGTCAAACCGCAGTCTGACGGGGAAAATGCGAGCCGCTTTACTGGCCAGATTATTATCCAGACGGAAAATGATCCGGTTGCGGCGAAAGCCGCCGCGAGCCTGGCCGGTAAGCATCCGGATGCCAGCGTGATTGTCCAGCTTGATGCCGATGGAAAATATCGCGTGGTGTATGGCGATCCTGCCACATTGTCCGGCCAATTACAGTCCGGCCAATTACAGTCCGGCAAATTACGCTGGCAGATTGTTGGCCATGGGCGCGAAGAATCAGTACAAAACCATACACGTATCAGTGGGTACAGTGCGGATGAACTGGCCTTGAGACTGAAACAGTTCCGTACCGATTTCAAACATACCGGCACACCAGACCATATCAGTCTCGTGGGTTGCTCGTTGATCAGCGACGACAAACGAGAGGGTTTTGCCCGCCGCTTTATTTCGGCACTGGATAAGCAGGGTATGCGTACCACGGTATCGGCGCGCAGCAGCGACGTTGCGGTAGACAGTATTGGCCGCAAGTACACGAAAGATGCGCGGGAACAGTGGGTTCACAAGCTCACGGATAACAAGATCGTGCTGGGCTGGAATGAGGCGGGCGCAGTGGAAGGCCATGCCGAACGAGTGCGCCGTGGTATCTCTGAAAATGACATTGTCCTGTCCCGTGTCGGGCAAACCGATGCCAAGGCACAAGGTGCCATTGCGGAAAATACCCAAACCTTCCATGCGCCAAAACAGCGCGATGCCGTGGATAATCATGCCGCAGCGGCATCATCCAATAACCAACTGAGCTATTCCGGCAATATTCAGGTACAGGCGGGTGATGGCGAATTTACGGTCATTAACTGGGGAACCAGCAATGTCGGTATCAAGGTAGGTCAAGGCGGCTTTAAGTCCCTGGCCTTTGGTGATAACAACGTGATGGTTCACATTGGTGATGGCGACAGCAAGCACAGTGTTGATATCGCGGGTTACCGGGCATTGGAAGGCGCGCAACTGTTCATGGGCAACCGCAACGTCAGCTTTAACTTGGGGCACAGTAACGATCTGATCGTGATGTTGGATAAATCCATTCCAACACCTCCGCTGGTTAATCCGTTTGATGGCGCAGCCCGTATTTCTGGTGTACTGCAAGAGATTGGCGGATCGTTTAATTCACCGGATTGGCTGGCGAAACAAGATCAACAATGGACGCTGGAAGGGGCGAAGAAATATGTCAGTGATCTATCCGGTCTTGATTTGACCAGCAGCGTGGATTATAAGACCCTGACCGATCTGGATTCGCAGAATGAACGTAGCAGCCGTGGCCTGAAAAGTGATCTCGAAAGCACCCTGAACAAGAAATACAGTGAATGGTTGGGTGGCAAAGGCAATATCCCGGGAATGGGTAAAGTCAGTCGGGCGGACAAGTTCCGTCAGGCGAATGAAAAACTGGCTTTCAACTTTGCGGTAGGTGGACAGGGCGCTGATATTCAGGTCACAACCGGTAACTGGAACTTTATGTTTGGTGACAATATCCAATCGATATTGGATACCAACTTGGGTTCACTGTTTGGCCTGATGACCCAAAATTACAGTTCGACGGGCGTAGCTAAAAATACGTTTACATTTACGCCAACGGATGTGCCACGTCAGATCGTGAATAAACTGAAGGGTAACCTTGCCGGTGTCAGTGCGGACACCACGCTGGCAGATATCTTTGGCGTGGGATATACCCCGCAAGGTGGCATTGTCTCCCACTCAGGCCAGCCGGTTGATGGCGTTGCCATTCTGCGTGAAATGCTGGAAATCATCGGTGAGTTCAGTGGCGACCAACTGCAAGCCTTCACAGATCCGGAAAAATTACTCAGCAATCTGGAATCCGGGCTGAATATCGGGGCTGATGGAGTGAAATCGTTTGCTGAAAGCCACGGCCTGAAAGCAAAAGCGCCGGATGAAAGCCAAGAAGGGCAGATCATCCTTGATAAAGGGGCGCAATCTGCACCGCAAACTGATCGCCCCTTTGGGCTGGCTTCACTGAATATGCCAAACCTGTTTGTAACGTTGTTCGATAAGGACAAGCAGGCTGAGCTGGGATCACAGGTCACCAACCTGAAAGAGAACCTGACCGCCGACTTGCTGAACATACAGGAGAAAACCTTCGGTTTCCTGCATAACAGCGGTTACCTGAAAGAAGATGGTGATATGAACGTTTCCCTCGGTAACTACAACTTTAACTGGGGCGGTGATGGTAAAGATCTCGGTGCATATCTGGGAGATAACAATAACTTCTGGGGCGGCCGTGGTGATGACACCTTCTATTCCGTCGGCACCTCGAATATCTTCACGGGGGGTGAAGGTCATGATATGGGCGTTCTGATGGGACGTGAAAATATGATGTTTGGCGGTGCAGGCAACGATGTTGCTGTATTGGCCGGACGCATTAACTACGCTTATCTGGGTGATGGTGATGATCAGGCCTATGTCTTTGGTGAAGGTGGTGTGATTAGTGGCGGTAAGGGACGCGATTATATCGTGGCTTCTGGCAACTTTAATCGCATTCATGCCGGAGACGATCAGGATTACGTTGTTACCATCGGCAACAACAATCAGGTTGAGCTGGGGCAAGGTAACGACTTTGCGGCTGTATTCGGCAACGATAACCAGATCGATGGCAGTGCGGGCAACAATTCCATCAAACTGATGGGTTATCACTCGGTCATCAATGGGGGAACAGGGAACGATCACCTGATTGCCGATGTCGTTGCCAAGTTCAGCCAGCTTAATGGTGGTGACGGTGATGACCTGCTGATCTTGGGCGGCTATCAAAACCGCTTCAAAGGCGGCACGGGCGTTAATAGCTTTGTGGTCAGCGGCGATGTGATTGATAACGTGGTTGAAGATATCAAGCAAGGTGACAAGATTATCTTCAACGATATCAATTGGCAAAACCTGTGGTTCCAACGCAGCGGCTACGATTTGGTGCTGTTGACCCACCGTAATATCAAAGACACCTCCGCACAGGGGCAGTTTGAAGCCGTGGGTTCTGTGACCTTCAACAATTACTTCGATGGCAACCGTGCGGCGATCATCACCCAAATGGGGGATAAAGAGGTGCAGGGTGAGCGTGAATATACCGCACTTTCTGCCAATGCAGTGGATTCGTTGGTGCAGGCCATGAGCGGATTTGCGCCTAAGATGGGTGACAGTGGATTTATTGATTCGCTTGATAGCCAAACGAAATCCACCATCGTGACCGCCTGGTCAGATACGACAAACGGGAAATCCAAGTTGGTTTAATTAACTGAAAAATATTTTTATCAAGAGATTACGTTAACGAATGGCTCACAATAGTGAGCCATTTTATTTCGGGTAACCTACAATAAATGGAATCATAAACAGAGGTTGTAAATAGTCCTTGAAGTAGTAAATCCCCTCATCTGTTTAACATGGATCTTCCTCTTTAGTGGGGAATATTGAGAAAAATCCATGTTGGCTGGAGCAGGTACAATTATTTGCTGAGTATCAAATCTTTTTCGTTATTGCCGACGGTTGATGCGACCGGAATATCGATTCTCCTCATATTGTTAATCACCCGAGTCGCTATATTTGCGACCACGATAAGGGCATTGGGCACCCATAACCGCTTGTGGGCAGGCGTTCCGACAAACCAAATACTTTCCTTTTCTTTAAAGTAGGGATGGCTGGCCGCCATTTCCGGCGAGATCGATACTGCGCATTCTGAACGATGCCCGTAAGCGTCAACCTCAAGTTGCCCGTTCTCGTCAATGACGAAGTAAGGCTGGTGATAACCCACTGCGGTGACAACTGCATCAAACTGTTGATAATCCTGCCCTAAGTTAACTAACCAAGCCCCTGTTTCTCCCTCCTCTACGACGACATTGAGAATGGCGCCTTGCTGAATAGTAAGACGATCACTATCCATATAGTGCAGGAGCTTTCGTGCATTGGGTAAAGCAATGGCGGTAATATACCGATGAAGCATTTTTTCAACGTTAGGATGAAACGCACCATCAAAATAGGTTTTGTCAGTCAGATGTATTTCGTTAATGACGTCCATAAAATTGACGGTGATATCTTGCCATTGGCTTTTTCCTTGCTCGGCAATCGATATTTCTTCACGAAGACGCTCCCGATAACTATTGGCATTAGAAAACTGCTCTCGGCAGGGTATTTTTGTGTACTTATTGAGGATACGGCAAAAATATTTGAGATACGCATGTTTCAATGAATCAGGAAAAAATTTTGTCGATTGATTTCCTTTATGGGTCATGATCGATGTCATGCTTTTATGCTCAAAGAAGGCACCAGAGCTGCGCATAAATCGCGAACGAACAGCAGGAATATCGCCTGACGGCGATGTCATGGTGACATGATGGCCTTCACGGCAGAGCAGGATAGCCGCATCGATTGCCGAAAGTTTACTGCCCATAACCAATACCCGTGATTTTGCGGGTATTTTGGTTAACATACCTGTCTCTGGATAGGGACAGTGAATAAAAGTCGGGTGAGCAAGGTGTGGTTTCAACGCTTCTGGAATGCGGGAAGCGCCAAAGCCTGTACAGAAAATAACGTCAGTTACTTCCAGCGGTTTAGGTGCCAGGACATCACCGTACCAAAGCGTATAACAACGATGTGAGTTTACCGTCAATTGCCTAAATAAATGAGGCAGATGGAAAACATCAATACCAGCCTTACGGGCAATAGTACTAAATTCCAGAAATCTTTCATTCAGATAGTTCCCTACCCACTGGCGTGGCACGAAAGATTCCGGTGTCACGGCATGCCCATATCCATGCAGATAATCTAGAAAATCCAACGGATTATCTGATACGACTGACATCGTATCGACTGAGGTGTTGCAGAGTATATCGCTATCCAGATTGAAAAATGCCATTCCCGGGCCAATAGGCCCAGGATCAACGATATAAATGGCTTGTGCCGCACGGTGTTGCACTGCTGCGATGAATGTCGCCACGCCCGCCGCACCACCTCCTACAATTGCAAGACTTCTTTTTTGAAAAGACATCACTATTTCCCCTATATGTTGAAATAAGGAATTTTTATCTATCTGCCTTAATGTAGAAGGAATTTATCCGGCAATGGCTTCGACAATCGATATATGGCAGCCTGTATCAATGACACGGTTGAGTTTCAAACCGGCACTGGCCAACAATCGTTGTAGCTCATCCTTTGTTCGCTCGCGTCCCCCTTCGTAGATCCCCATGCAGAGGAGATCCATTTCTTTACCTGCATGCGAAACGTTGCCATCAGGGATCACGGGGTCCATCACCAGCACCCGTCCGTCAGGAGCCATGGCTTTCCGGCAGTTATTCAGGATGCTGACACATTGCTCGTCAGGCCAGTCGTGCATAATGTACTTGAGCAGGAAGATATCGCCCTGAGGACATGACTCGAAAAAGTCGCCGGAGGCAAGTTCCCACCGTGTATCATCACCTAATGCCCCAAGTTCGTGCCTGTCCAGTACGTGTGGCCTGTCGAAAAGGATACCGCGCAGCGTTGAATTATCCTGTAGCACCCTCAATAACAGGCCACCAAACCCGCCGGCCACGTCAACCACGGTCGTGTTTTTCGGGAAATCATAACTGTGCGCGAGAAACAGATTTTCCACCTTTGACATGGAGGACATACCGACGTGGAAGTCATCGGCCGGCATGCCTGTCTGCGCCCAGTAATCAAAGAAGGGAAGCCCGTAGATATGCTTGAAAGCCGGATTGCCGCGAACGCTTTCTACAACCTCACCGAGCGGTTGCCAAAATGTCTTGTCAGTTAGCATCAATACTGCTGCCCGCAGGGAATTGTGTACGTCTGTGCGTAAGAATTCGGCTGCCGGTGTGAGTGCAAACCGTTTTTCTTCGATCTCATGAAAGATATTCCGCGTGGCAAGCAACCGCAGTACTCGGTGTAGTTGTTGCTCTTTGGCCCCGACGGCTTGGGCCAGCTCATACACTGTTTTTGACCCATCAATTAAATGATCGGCGACACCGAGAACCGTAGCCGCACGAAGTGCAGCTTGATAGGTGTAACCCATTGTTTGATGAAGTAAGTGTAAAGCGGATGATGTATCATTGGAAATAGTTGCTGTGTCGTTATAATTAAGTATGTTCATATCAATGCCCATTTGTTATTAGTTAAAAAATAGAAAAATTTATTGTTATTTTAAGAATATTCTTAACCCAAAAAGAGTATGTCTGACAACAATAAAAAAACTCATATGCAAAAATATTGTTATAATCATTGCTATTAGGGCGGGATTAATAAGATGGGTTATTTTCACGATAAAATACTATTATTGAGTGTTACAAAAGACACGATTTTATTTTCTTAAAAATTAGAAATATTGTGCTCATTATGTGAATCTACGTAACCTTATTATATTAATGTTGGCATATGGTTTCTAATTGTTTTTGGGTTAAGTACATAGTGGTTATAAAATCCTAAAAGCAGCAACTTATCGATATTTAGTAACCAATTGAAAAAAATAAGATTGTATGTTTTTCATATCGTTTGCTATTTAAAATGCTGTATCCAAATATGGATAGATCAATAATCGAAATCTAAATTAATTAGTGTTGTTTAATTTTCATTTACAGGCATGAAAAAAATAATCAAGAACGATTGGATCTATCTAACCGTCATATACGGGATCTTCTTGGCTAATTATTTTTTCGTATGAGATTGAACTTTTATCAACCCACATTCAATGGGTTGATAATATTACTATTTTGTGCCTAAAAAACGATGAATTGCCCTGAGGACAGCGTCTGGTTTTTCTGCATGAACCCAATGCCCACAACCTGCAACAACCCATGCTGTTGCTTGTGGAAATTGGCTAATAATATTTTCACGATATGCTTCAGTAATGTAATCTGAATTTCCACCACGAATAAACAGGGCAGGTTTGTGCCATGCCGGAATAATTTCCCAACCGATAATCTTTTCGTACTCTTTTTGCAAAACAGGCAGGTTAAATTTCCATTCCCCTTGACGGAACGATTTCAGCAGAAATTGAATAACACCGTCTTCCCGAATATCCTGGCGCATTATTTCTGTCGCGATTTGCCGGGTTTGTGCACCAAGCGCCGTGACGTTGTTCAGTGCGGCAAAAATGCGGTCATGGCGGCGAACGGGATAAGCGACGGGAGCCATATCAATCACAACGATTTTTTCAATCCGTTCTGGTGCAATGGCCGTCAGGGTCATGGCGATTTTACCCCCCATGGAATGCCCGATAATCATCGCCTTGGGCACCTTTAGCGCATCAAGGAGTTGCAGGACATCCTGTGCCATATCGTGGTAATCCATGTTTTCCATGCGTGGTGAAATACCGTGGTTACGTACATCGATCTGAATGACCGGATAGTATTGCTGTAAATCGCGCCCCAAGATCCCCAGATTGTTTAAATCCCCAAAAAGCCCATGAATCAGGACAATGGGCGTTGACGATTGCGGATTTTCCGGTGTGTGGAAATGATAATTTAATTGACGATTTGACTTCATGATTTGCCTGAGTTTAATAGCGTTTATACCCTGTTTAATATTGAGATGCTTAATATCATGATACGTGTCCAGTGACAAACTCAACGGGATGAAATAGTTGTAACTGTTTGATTTATTTTAAAGGAAAGTCACTTTTTTGATGATTCTCAATTTTAAAAAGAATCACTTTAAGTTATTGAAAGTTTAATTGTTTTGTTTTGTGGCATTATATCTTATAATCGCGAGATACTTTTTTCATTAAGAACAGTACTGGATAGAAATGAAAACGATAGAAGTTGATGAAGACCTTTACCGCTTTATTGCAAGCCAAACTCTGCATATCGGTGAAAGTGCATCTGATATTTTACGGCGCATATTGAAGTTGGACGCCGGGCAGCCAGTACAAATCACAGCGCCTGCCAACGACCCTGCACCTGTTGTTAAAACCCCGGTTGCCCGTTCCCGTGATGCTGTCCGCGTTATTCGTGAATTATTGCTTTCTGATGAGTACGCTGAAAAGAAAAAATCGGTTGAGCGCTTTATGCTGACCCTGTCTACATTGTATAGCCTGAACAGTGACAGTTTCAACAAGGCAACAGAAGCGATGCACGGCCGTACCCGTACCTATTTCGCCGGTGATGAGCACACTTTATTAGCCAGCGGCAAGCAAACCAAGCCACGCCATATTCCCGGCACCCCTTTTTGGGTGATCACCAATACCAATACTGACCGTAAACGCAGCATGATTGAACATATTATGCAGGATATGAAGTTTCCGGCAAATTTGATTGAGAGAGTGTGTGGCACGATCTAATTCAGTTAGTTGCCCTATCATCCAATCGCTTGACTTATTAGCACTGCACTGGCGATAAGCCGGTGCGCTCTCCCAGGAGAAATAATAAAGTGGCCATTCATCCAAGGGCAGGGCAGCTCGCCCAGCAGCATGATTTAATCAATGTTGCCCAGCTCACTTCACAGTATTACACCTTGCAACCCCATTCTGAAAACCCAGCACATAAGGTCAAATTTGGGACTTCCGGCCATCGTGGCAGCGCCGGACGCAATAGTTTTAACGAATCACATATTCTGGCCATTGCCCAGGCAATTGTGGAAGTTCGTTCGCAACATGGGATTACCGGGCCATGTTATGTGGGTAAAGATACTCATGCGCTTTCAGAAGCGGCATTTATCTCCGTTTTGGAAGTGTTAACGGCGAATGGTGTGGATGTGGTTGTGCAGGAAAATAATGGGTTTACCCCAACGCCTGTTATTTCCCATGCCATCTTATGTCATAACCGTCAGGGAAAAAATCTGGCAGATGGTATCGTGATCACGCCATCCCATAATCCGCCGGAAGACGGTGGCATTAAATATAATCCCCCTAATGGTGGGCCAGCCGATACCGATCTGACTGCCATCATTGAGCAGCGTGCAAATGAATTACTGGCGGTTGCTCTCAATGGGATCAAGCGCTTGCCTTATGAGCAGGCATTAAAGAGTGAATATTTGCACTCCCAAGATTTGATTGATCCTTATGTCACCGCGCTGGGTGAAGTTGTCGATATGGCTGCGATCCAGCAGGCAGGCTTAAAGATTGGTATTGACCCATTGGGCGGTTCAGGCATTGCCTACTGGCAGCGGATTGGGGAATATTACAACCTCGATCTGACTCTGGTTAATGATAAGGTCGATCAGACATTCCGTTTCATGACACTGGATCACGACGGTGTGATCCGCATGGATTGTTCATCCCGTTGGGCCATGGCGGGGCTGCTGGAATTGCGGGGTAAATTTGATTTGGCCTTTGCCAATGATCCCGATTACGACCGTCATGGCATCATTACGCCGGTGGGTTTGATGAACCCTAACCATTATTTGGCAACGGCGGTCGATTACCTGTTCCGCCACCGTCCACAATGGCCGAAAAATATTGCCGTGGGTAAGACACTGGTTTCCAGCGCCATGATTGATCGTGTGGTTGCCGATTTGGGGCGTGAATTAGTGGAAGTTCCCGTTGGTTTTAAATGGTTTGTGGATGGGTTGCATAAAGGCGAGTTGGGCTTTGGCGGAGAAGAGAGTGCGGGTGCCTCTTTCTTGCGTTTTGATGGCACCCCGTGGTCAACCGATAAAGACGGCATTATTCTTTGCCTGTTGGCGGCTGAAATGACCGCAGTGACGGGTGAGAACCCGCAGCAACGTTATGATAAATTGGCTGCCCGATTTGGCACACCAAGCTATAGCCGCATTCAGGCTCCGGCGACGCATCAGCAAAAAGCATTACTGTCTAAGTTGTCCCCGGAAATGGTTAAGGCCGACATATTGGCCGGTGATCCGATTACCGCTCGTCTGACAACCGCATCAGGTAACGGCGCTTCCATTGGTGGCCTGAAGGTCATGAGTGACAACGGTTGGTTTGCTGCCCGTCCTTCTGGTACAGAAGAAGCCTATAAAATTTATTGTGAAAGTTTCCTCGGTGCCGAGCATCGTGAAAAAATTGAGCAAGAGGCGCAGGAAATCGTCAATCAGGTCTTTGCTGCGGGTTGATTGATTGCTATTTTTGGCTGTGCTGGTTGGAAAAAACAAGAGCCGCAGCGATTGCTACGGCTTTTTGCTTTACCCCAACTTGCTTTACCCCAAC
>NZ_JAQRFK010000003.1 GCF_028598745.1 Xenorhabdus sp. IM139775 | reverse complement strand
GTTCTGAAAGCCCGGAATCATCAGGTTATTGCTATCAGTGAAGCTCATGCCAACGAAGCAAATATGAAGAAATGTATGCAGTCTGTCATGAAAACCGGGCCGACAGAAAAAGTCCGTGATCTGACCAAACAGAATTGACAGACACAATGATTGACAGATGCAATGAACGACCCGCGCCGTATCTGCGGCGCACTTTCTTTTGAACCTCTTTTTTCAATCCTCGGTGGGCACGCTTCAGTGCAGATTTTCCCTATTTCCATAATATATTTGTGCTAATGATAGTTGTGCTAATGACAGTATAGGCGCTAAAATCCTCCCTTCTTTAAACCTTACCCTTAGTAATGATAATGAAGACGGGTAAGGGCTGACTTGAACTCAGACCGAGAACGTTGACAATATGTTTACTCCAGAATTACTTTCTCCTGCCGGCTCCTTGAAAAACATGCGTTACGCATTCGCGTATGGCGCTGATGCCATTTATGCCGGACAGCCCCGTTATAGCCTGCGTGTTCGCAATAATGAGTTTAACCATGAGACATTGGCACAGGGCATTAAGGAAGCACACGAATTAGGTAAGCGTTTTTATGTGGTGGTCAATATCGCCCCCCATAATGCAAAGCTGAAAACGTTTATCCGTGACTTAAAACCCGTCGTGGAAATGGAGCCTGATGCCTTGATTATGTCTGATCCGGGCTTGATTATGATGGTGCGCGAGGCATTTCCTGAAATCGATATTCACCTTTCGGTTCAAGCTAATGCGGTTAACTGGGCCACCGTCAAATTCTGGAAACAAATGGGATTGACACGCGTCATTCTTTCCCGCGAACTTTCGCTGGAAGAAATAGCTGAAATCCGCCAGCACGTCCCCGATATGGAGCTTGAGGTTTTTGTGCATGGCGCACTGTGCATGGCTTATTCTGGCCGCTGTTTGTTATCCGGTTATATCAACAAGCGCGACCCTAACCAAGGCACCTGCACCAATGCCTGCCGCTGGGAATATAATGTGCAGGAAGGTAAGGAAGATAATATCGGCAATATTGTCCATGTGCACGATCCTATTCCGGTCAAAACTATTCCAGTCAAAACTATTCCAGTCAAAAACATCGAGCCGACACTGGGTCAGGGAGCACCAACGGACAAGGTTTTCATGATAGAAGAAGCCAAGCGTCCGGGCGAATATATGTCGGCGTTTGAAGATGAACATGGTACTTATATCATGAACTCCAAAGATCTACGTGCCATTGAACATGTGGAAAGATTAACCCAGCTAGGGGTTCACTCACTGAAAATCGAAGGCCGTACTAAATCTTTCTACTATTGTGCCCGCACCGCTCAGGTATACCGCCGTGCTATAGATGATGCCGTTGCCGGCAAACCTTTCGATTCAACCTTGATGACGACATTGGAAGGTTTGGCGCACCGTGGTTATACCGAAGGTTTCCTGCGCCGCCATACCCATGATGCCTATCAAACTTATGAATACGGTTATTCAGTGTCAGATACCCAGCAATTCGTTGGAGAATTTACCGGCAAGCGGGTCAATGGCTTGGCTGAGGTGGCCGTGAAGAATAAATTTCTTGTCGGGGATCAGTTGGAACTGGTGACACCATCAGGCAATATTAACTTTACGTTAGGATCCATGACAAATAAAAAAGGCCAAACCGTGGAAGTGGCACCGGGTGATGGGCATCTCGTTTATCTTCCTGTTCCTGAAGAAATCAAGCTGGATTATGCCTTACTTGTTCGCAACTTAAAAAGTGGCAATACCAGAGCACCTCATTCACAAGAATAACAAGTGAAATAATTCGAAATAGGATTTTAAAGAAATTGATCTATTTTTTTAGAAACAGATCACATCAATGCTAAATTATTTCTCGTATTATCGGTATTGAAAAATAAAGAACAAAAAAAGTTTTACTGTAAGACTAGGAACCACCTCCTTGGCTAGCTCAATCTCCCTTGGGCTGGCCTTTTCTTTATAGACCAATAAATGATAAAAATCAGTAAATTCAAAGTATTAAAAAAACACTTCATCAACAAAAATCATTAAGTTAATTTATGTTTTTAAATTTAAATAGAGTATTTATTAACCTTCCATTAATCACATTATTTATAATGATCAAGAAAATTACCTTTCGATAAATATTGTTAGGATTTGTTCAGTTTAATGAAGGAAACTTTGAGAAAAAATAATCCAAATTATCCAGTTGCAAAATAATCTCAAGATTTATTTATTCCCACACCAGATCAGTATTATTTCACTTTATTGTTATGCAGGATGGTTAAATTTTAGCAATATTCGCCTTCACTGAAGCGATCCACTGCGGCTTCCCTCGCCACTTACCTTGTGATCAGTTTAAATATAAACAACAATCAGTAGCGCCCTTTGCAAACTGGAGTTAATCATGACTGATATCGTTAAGTTGTTAGGAAAAGACGCAGAGCATTTATTGCAACATCAGTGCAATACCATTCCACGTGAAAATCTCTATCTCCCCGGTACAGATTTCGTTGATAGAGTCATGCTCGACAATAACCGCCCCAATACTGTTCTTCGTTCGATGCAGGCCTTACTGAACCATGGCCGTCTGGCCGGCACGGGTTATCTGTCCATTTTGCCGGTAGATCAGGGAGTTGAACATTCTGCCAGCGCTTCTTTTGCTACCAATCCTCTCTATTTTGATCCCAAAAATATCGTTGAACTGGCGATTGAGGCAGGCTGTAACTGTGTTGCTTCAACTTACGGGGTTCTGGCGGCGGTTTCTCGCCGTTATGCACATAAGATCCCCTTTCTGGTTAAACTCAATCACAATGAGACGCTGACCTATCCCGCTCAATATGATCAAACTTTGTATGCCAGTGTCGAGCAAGCATTTAACATGGGCGCCGTTGCAGTAGGCGCAACCATCTATTATGGCTCTGCCGAATCCCGCCGCCAAATAGAGGAAATTTCAGCCGCCTTTGAACGGGCCCACGAATTAGGCATGGTGACCGTATTATGGGCTTATCTGCGCAACCCAGCTTTCAAGAAAGATGGGGTGGATTACCATACCAGCGCTGATTTAACGGGTCAGGCGAATCATCTGGCAGCAACAATCGGTGCCGATATCGTGAAACAGAAAATGGCGGAAACGAATGGGGGCTATACGGCTGTTGGGTTCGGGCACACAGATAAACGCGTCTACAGCGATTTGACCACTGAACATCCGATTGATCTCGTTCGCTATCAACTTGCTAACTGTTATATGGGACGTGCGGGATTAATCAATTCAGGTGGCGCTTCCGGGAATAATGATTTAAGTGATTCTGTTCGCACTGCTGTCATCAATAAACGTGCCGGAGGAATGGGATTGATCCTTGGCCGCAAGGCGTTCAAGAAAGCGATGAAAGATGGCATTGAGTTAATCCACTCTGTACAGGATGTTTATCTCGACAAGAAAATTACTATCGCCTGATTACGTTGTTTGGCGCTCTACTTTCAAGATGGGGATCCCGGCATCCCCATTATTGAAGCGCGATCCTATTTCAGCACGATCCTATTTCAGCACATCACCACCATTGATGAAAATGGTGGAGTGGCCCAATACCATGACCAACATCCAAGCTATCTGCCTGTGCCAGCGCATTTTGTAAATATGTTTTTGCAACCGGCAACGTACTTTGCCAATCAGAATAACGTGGCCGCAATGCAGCCAGTGCCGCAGACAACGTACAACCCGTTCCGTGGGTATGCCGTGTATTCACTCTGGGAGCAGTAAAACGCCACTCCCCTTCCGGGGTAAAGAGCCAATCCGGGCTTTCTTTATTATCCAAATGCCCGCCTTTCAATAAAACCGCCTGACATCCCATTGAAAGTAATGCACGCCCCTGCTGCAACATGGCATCTTCGCTAGTCGCAAGATCACATTTCAAGATGGCTGCCGCTTCTGGTAAATTGGGGGTGATCAAAGAAACCATCGGCAGTAATTGTTCTACCATTGCGGTAATGGCTTCCGGTGATAACAAGGGATCACCGCTTTTCGCCACCATGACCGTATCCAATACAAGGTAAGGAACAGGATAGCGTCGCAATGATTCTGCGATCACAGCGATATTCGCCGCATTCGACAACATGCCAATTTTGGCGCTGTCTATCCTGACATCGGCAAGCACTGATTCTAACTGCGCAGCAACAAAAAGAGGATCAAGATCATACACCGATTGTACGCCCAGTGTATTTTGCGCGACCAACGCAGTGATCACTGTCGTACCGTAAACGCCAAGCGCGGAAAAGGTTTTTAAGTCGGCCTGAATGCCGGCACCACCGCTAGGATCGGTTCCTGCGATAGTCAGTGAGTTAATTCTCATTATGGTGATCCCTACCACCAGCTAAAAAAAGTAAACATAAAAATCACTCTATTAGTATCCTAATAGAGTGATATTTGCAATAAGTTATCGTTAGAGAATAAAACTAAACTAACGATAAGTATATTTAGCCAGTAATCAAATATCAGCCAAATTAAACTTGTTACTATAAAGCTGTAACGTTTGCAGCAGCAGGACCTTTCGGACCATCCTGAATTTCAAACTCAACTTGTTGGCCTTCAGACAATGTTTTAAACCCATCTTTTGCAATTGCAGAAAAATGTACAAATACATCTTTGCTACCATTGGCTGGAGTAATAAAACCAAAACCTTTAGACTCGTTGAACCACTTCACAGTACCAGTGATTTTTGCCATTTCAAAAATTTCCTTTGAATCACTTTATTCGCCTATTGGCATAAAAATAAACAAACCAGTATTGGTTTCTGTTATTTATTAACAGAACAGTACTTCGTTTACCCATGAGTTTTATCACATATTCTTTATATAATCGCAAGCCATTTTTTTCAGGTGCTGGAGCCAACGCACATATTTTCAATGCTCAATTTCCATTTCGATTTGAAATTACTCAATACCCTTTAAGTTATATAACCATATGAATTAATGTAAAAATAAAATCTTACCCTAAAGAAATTTCTTTAATAAGTTTAATATATAATACTGTTTTTCATATCTGTTATGGTGTAAGCCAGAGAGTTATCGTTATACAAAATCTATTTTTGATAACAATAAAGATTATTGCTAATTCCGACTATTCTTTTTTTAACATACAATATAATTGTTTTACATGTAATCAGATTACTTTTTGTTTATCATTTATTAAATATTATTCAATTATAATATTTACGCGGCCTTTTCTATTCCCCGATGATATTCCCATACGGAAAACTAATTTCATAAAGTAAAAAACACGCCAAATGATCACTGACAATAAAAGTCAGTCGGGCATCATACCCGACTGAAAAAACGTGAAATGGATTAACGGCAGGTTTACTTATCTTCTGGCTTTCTTTGATTGAGCAATCAAGTAACCAAGCCATAGGACACCAATCCACAACGGCATCAAGATGACTGAAATGCGAATGGGTGGCATGGTAAGAATAATGATGAGAATGAACGCCAAAAATGCCAAACACAGGTAGTTCCCAAATGGGTACCACAGTGCCTGAAATTTTGTTTTGACACCTTCTTTATCTTTAGCTGCACGGAATTTCAAATGGGCACAACAAATCATAATCCAGTTAATGACCAGAGTGGTTACCACCAAAGCCATCAACAGCTCAAATGCTTTACCGGGTATAAGATAGTTAACCAATACCCCCATTGATGTTGCCACTGCTGATAAACCAATAGACAAGACAGGGACATTACGTTTGTTAACCTTTGTGAGCACATAAGGCGCATTACCTTGCTTAGCCAAACCATACAGCATCCGACTATTACAATACACACCACTGTTATAAACAGATAATGCGGCCGTTAATACCACCACATTCAGGATATTTGCCACCCACAAGCTATTCAGGTCATGGAAGATCAACACAAATGGACTGCCGCCTTCGACCACTTTCATCCACGGGTACAGCGACAGCAAGATAGCCAATGAACCGATATAAAACAGCAAGATGCGATAAACAACTTGGTTAGTTGCTTTTGGGATATTTTTCTCAGGATTTTCCGCTTCTGCTGCGGTAATGCCCACCATTTCCAAACCACCAAATGAAAACATGATCACAGCCAAAGCCGTAATCAAGCCAGAAATCCCATTTGGCATAAAGCCGCCCTGCTGCCATAAGTTGGTGATGCTTGCCTGTGGGCCACCATTACCGCTAATCAGTAAATAGCACCCAAAGATAATCATTCCGACAATCGCACTGACTTTAATGATAGAGAACCAGAATTCGGTTTCACCATATAACCGAACATTAATGAGATTGACGAGATTGATCAGTACAAAGAATATGGCGGCAGAAACCCATGTTGGAACTTCCGGCCACCAGTATTGGATATACATGCCAACAGCCGTTAACTCTGCCATGCCAACCAGAATAAACATGGCCCAGTAATTCCAGCCTGATAGAAAACCGGCAAAATTTCCCCAATATTTATAAGCAAAGTGGCTAAACGAGCCTGCTACTGGCTCCTCAACCACCATTTCCCCCAGTTGGCGCATAATTAAAAAGGCAATAAACCCACCGATCGCATACCCAAGGAGTACTGAAGGTCCTGCCATTTGAATGGTTTGGGCAATGCCCAAAAATAACCCTGTTCCTACTGCACCGCCGAGAGCAATAAGCTGAATATGCCTGTTCTTTAAACCACGCTTAAGCGTAGATTGTTGTTCTTGTTGTTCTGCCATCTAGTCCTCTTTTTACGATGCTTAGAACCCGTCTCATTAAAAGCTGTTTATTTGCACAAAATTTGTCGAGTTCAAATTTTCTCAACATAATTCCCTCAACTTAGAGTAGTGATTGAGTTATGTACTAATTTAACGCAATATTGAGTTTGTTTATTCGTATCAGGTGGATATTAAAACATCATTTACAAAGAATGAATACCGCAAATGTATGTTAACACACATGAGGCAGAATAAGGATTGAGTGAATATCAAAACGGTAAGTATCGGGTGATGGAACAAACACCTAATTCGAATACTTCATTACCTTGATCACAATGTACATCCAACGCTAACAAATACAAAAACAAACATATCAATATTGAGCACAGGGTCAAAAGCACTTTTTTAGTATTCAATGAGATCACCTTAAGATTATCTTATTGTGGCTAATTTTATAATAAAATATTATAGAGGGTTATCACGTGATAGGGTTATGATAATAGGTTACCATTTTTTATCTTATCACTACCTCCCCGATAATGATGGGTTTTGTCATCTTGAAACGAAGTTGTGTATACTTCCCCAACCTTCAACCAATTTAAAATTGTAATGACACAAGATAACCACTTAGCACTTGTATGCGCACTGAGTAAATGGATAGAAAACCATCTTGGCCGTGTCATTCATCTTGAAGAGCTTGCTGCCTACTCTGGCTATTCACTTTGGCACATGCAGAAAATATTCAAGGAAGTTACCGGCATATCTCTTGGAAAGTACATCCGCCAACGGCGTCTGGCCGGCGCGGTTTCTCTGTTGAGAAACAGTTCGTTACCTATTTTTGATATTGCCCTGGATTTCGGCTTCGGCTCTCAGTCCCATTTCACCTATATGTTCCGTAAAGAGTATGGCATTACACCTTATGATTTTCGCCAGAGTACAGAGATTGAACTTGAAGTTAAGCTTCCACTGCATCTGACTTACAACTGCGGATCATGAAACTTGCCATCACTAGCGGCCATTCATCACGGCCGCCATGCTTTAACTCATGGCCACTTTTTCTTTCTAAAGAACGCCCGTTAATTTCTCTATATTAAGCATCAATTGCTATTGATATTTTTCAACCAGAGCCAAAGCGATCGCTTCCGTTTCTGCATCGGGAACGCCGCTAATATCTGACGGGCGAAAATGCATCTGAAATGCTTGAATAGTTTTATGAGTAGCGCTATCCAAAATTCCCGTTTGAGGAATACCATAACCATAACGTGCCAGTGCTTTCTGCATTGATATTACTGACACCGGCATATCCGGTGCCCTGCCAGCCAAGTATCTGTTCACAGTGGCATAATCGGGCCAGGCACCAATTCCCTGTTCATAAAGCTCATGCCACGGAAAAACAGGCCCGGGATCTTCTTTTCTCAGTGGCGCGATATCACTATGGCCCACCACATTAACAGCCGGAATTTTATGCCTGTGAATAATATCTTTTGCCAACCGGATAACGGCATCAATTTGTGATGGGTGGTATGAACACCACTCTTTTTTGACAAATTTTTGTTCAAATCCGCAATTAACAATTTCAATACCAATAGAATAACGGTTTAAACTTTGGGATCCATTCCACTCGCTTTTTCCCGCATGCCACGCCCTTTCCTTTTCTGAAACCAATTGGAAAATAATCGATTCGTTATCCTTATATCTCGGTTGGGAAGGAATAAGGTAATGAGCGCTAACACGGCCTCCCGTTAATGCCCGGACAGATCTTTTATCATTCAGCGCAGTATAGTGAAGGACAAGAAACCTAATAGAGTCAATAGGTTGCCTCGTCGAATAAGGGTAGGAATGATCAACAATATAACCGCCTCTATCTTCTCGTTCAGGGGAATGAGAACAACCAACCAATAACGTGACAAATAGACAAATTATTAAACGTTTTATCATGATCGGTCAGCTATTTTACAGAAAGAGATAACATTGTGATGATTATATATTAGATGAAACGAAAAGAGATATGGCGTTTTTTACTTATCAGTTTGTTTTTAAGCACAAATAAAAACCCGCTATTCGCGGAACGAGCGAATAGCGGGTTATAACGAGTCATCTTCTGTTACTGACGCTTCTATATAAATAGGCTATATAGACATTTCTGTATCAGCAATTGCCCTTCTTACCGTTAAACGGTACATCATTATCCCAAATACCTTTTTCAACTTGCTGTTGAATCTCTGGGTAGTTATTGATATTGAATGTCGGCAATTTTCCGGCTCTTCTCTGCTGGTTATAATCTTTCGCCAGCTTCATTGCGACACCTGACAACATCAGTATGGCAATCAAGTTAACAATAGCCATACATGCCATTGATAGATTTGCCATATTCCAGACCAAAGGCACATCAGCCAACGTACCAAACATCACCATGCCCAGCGTAGCCAACCGCAGAATAAGTAAGCCGGCAGTATGGTTACGTTCCAGGAATATCATGTTGCTTTCGGCATAAGCATAATTGGCAATAATCGATGTAAAGGCAAAAAAGAAAATCGCAATGGCGACGAATATCGTTCCCCAATGCCCAACAACCGATGACAATGCTCGCTGGGTCAGTTCAATGCCGCTGATAGCCGTAACATTTTCGTTGAGAACGCCGGAAGAAAGAATGATAATCGCCGTCGCACTACAGATAACAATGGTATCCATAAATACCCCCAGCATCTGCACATAACCCTGAGAGGCCGGATGTGGCGGATATGGCGAAGCTGATGCTGCCGCATTTGGCGCAGACCCCATTCCCGCTTCGTTCGAAAACAATCCACGTTGCACACCCTGAAGCATGGCCTGAGAAATGCCGTAGCCTAATGTTCCCGCTATCGCTTCTTGCAAGCCAAAGGCGCTCTTGAACACTAATGCAAATACTGCTGGAAGACGTTCAATATTGTGACCAACAACCCAAATTGCCAGTATGAAATAGGCAATCGCCATAAACGGGACAACAATTTCTGCAACTCTGGCGATGGAACGCAACCCGCCGAAAATAATAACGCCACTGATAATGACTAATACAATACCGATATAAATTGGTTTGATATTAAAGGCAAAAGACGCCGCTTCCGCAATTGAGCTTGCCTGAACGGCATTAAATACAAGACCAAACGCGATAATAAGGAAGAATGAAAACAGAATCCCCATCCATCGCTTCTTCAACCCTTTTTCCATATAGTAAGCCGGGCCGCCGCGATAATTTCCTTGATCGTCTTTCGTCTTGTACAACTGAGCAAGCGTACTTTCCACAAAGGATGTTGCCATACCAATAAAGGCCACTACCCACATCCAGAAAATGGCTCCTGGCCCACCGGCAGTAATTGCAATGGCAACCCCGGCTAAGTTACCGGTTCCTACACGAGCAGCAAGGCTGGTACATAAAGCCTGAAAAGATGAAATACCAGAGCTATCTGATTTATTACTATTTTTCAGAACGGAGAACATATGGCCAAAATGGCGAAGTTGTATAAAACCAGAACGTAGTGTGAAGTAGAGACCGACCCCAAGAAGTAGGTATATTAGTGCGTAGTCCCAAAGAATGTGGTTAATGAAGTTAATCAGATCCGTCAAGATATTTTCCCCTTACTAATTAGCAAACATTAGCTGTCCGTAATGCCCTATTCGACGAAATTTTATTGTGCTTAATTCCTTTATAATTAACAAGTAACACAATTCTGTGTACAAAGAACACAGAGATGCTAGCCATTAAAGCGGAAAGAATGTAACACAATATTTATTTCAATGGGTAACTTTTAATGAAATTTTTACATTTACTTTAGTGTTATTGAACATTTACTTTAATACTCATAACCACGCTATTCCTTATTTCAAGCCATTTAAATACATTCCATGCACAAAAAATGTGAGCTAATTCTCTTCCTATACATAAGCAAAAAATATAAACAAATTAACAATTGAGATTAAAACACGAAACTAACTGGCAACCAAAATACAACCTATAAAAAACAACGTCAATCCAATTCCCACTCTAATGCCCAGTTGGAAAGCATATGTTAATCGGCAGTTGAAGTTATTGGTGTCATGCCAAACAAAATGCATAGAACAAATTTAGATAATCACGTACTGCCATATCACCAATGTAGTAATAATCCAATTAATTAGAAAAAATGGCGTAGTTACAAAATTTAATCTTGAAATTTCCAATATTTTCGAAAACATATAGTAATGATTTTCTCAAAATGAGATTATTAAATTTTAATACTGTGATAGTTGGAAAAGGCTACCATTACATATTAAAATTTTCGGTTGTTATTTTTACAGTAGGAAACAACACTAACAGGTTAATAATATGTTAACAATTAACTATCTGGTCATCAGATAATCTGCAAGTGAGGTTATAATTGATGTTAGAGCGAAAAAGAAAAAATCCCGCAGACAACATACTGCCCAAGAGGGTTTATAGAGGAAAATCAAAGTATGAATATCATCCGGCAACAGGGGGATCGATCTCTATCTGCTGTTTAAGCTCCCCCGTATCTGTTGTTTGGAAAGAGTACAATAAGATTGTAGAAAAAATAGAAAAAAACAGTACATAGAGCTTAATATATGTTGAAGTTAATAAAAACGGGAGCCACCACTCCCGTCAATGCTAAATAATGGCTATTTCCTGACAAGAACAATAAGATATTCTAATAATTATTTTTGAAGTTCCAGCATCCTACCCTTACAATGCCCTCCCCCACAATACCCTGCACTAATCTCCTTCTGGCTAAACAGATATTGATCGGCTCTTTCCATTGGAAATATGCTCTTGCCAAATTCGTGCTACGATATAAATCGCACCGATACCTTTGTTAAATGCAAGACTATAGACAATGGAGTATTGCTTATGCGCATAAGTAACATCATGAAAAATATTGCCATTCCGGCTGTCATTACACTATTGCTATCAGCGCCTGCTGGCGCAAGAGACGGCAAATTGATTAAATTACCTGATAAAAGATTTGCTGTGCTGTCCATTGGTGATCTGGAAAGTGCATCAATTGGCAGCTATTCCATTGCCATTTTTAAGGATAAAGATCTCACGGACTTTGAAACTGGCGCGGTCTTTGAACGTGACGGTTCAGTATTTGAAGATAATGGAAATCCGAGAGTGACCTTTGCTGACATTGATGGTGATGCTTCCAAAGAACTCATTGTCTCCAAACTTACTGCCGGCTCTGGAAATTACCTTGAAGTTGATGCCCTCAAAATCACGCAGAAAAATGTTAAACTTCTCACCCGCATCTATATAAACGGAAACAATGATCCTGCAAGGTCACTCCGTGCAATATGTAAAAGAGGAAAGTGCGTAGAGCAGAAACCTTAATCAACGCCATCTCAATTAAACCCATAAGCCACTGAGGTTCGGCGCAAACGTTGAATTATGTACTATTGTTAATGTTGTCATTCCTGTTAGAGTTATTCACCACTATCATGGTATAGTCGATCAAGAGGAATTTATGAAACGTCTTTTATTGCCGATTTTCCTTGCCCCATTCTTCTCATATACCGCACATGCTAATAATGTAGATAAGACTGCCGAGACTTATTGTCATCTGTTCGGGAATGCCTCCGTAGACGCATTCAAAACCCATGATTCACCCGACACAATAGCCCAAAAGGCTTTCAATGAATTAAGTAACAAGGGATTCGATCTTAAAGAGATCCATAGCAACAAGGATGAATTTCTTGCATCTATCAAACAAACCGTCACAGAAGTCAGAAAAAATAAACAAGTCTTCCCAAGCACTCGTCATTTTGACGAATCATTGGCTAAATCAGTTGAAGCATGCAAGGTACAGACAAAGCATGCCTTATCTAACCGTACAAAATAAGATCCCGTAGAGCGACTCACTTACGTTGTCGCTCTACTTCGTTAGCCGTTTCGCCATGCGAATGGCGAGAAGTCATTTAATTCCCTTTCGTTTTTATTACAGTAAGAAATAAATTAGATTGATTACATTGTTTTGCGATTTAATTATTCTTACAAAAGACTGAATTGATATATTTATCCAACAGAGTCAAAAAAACCCATGACAATGAAAATAAAAGGAAGAATGAGATTTCATTTTGTTAATGGCAAGGCTATACCGAATAGCAAAAACAATAAAAGGACTAAAAAAGTATTTATTAATGTGGAAAAACGATACTGAAACGATGATTTTTTCTCATTACCCTGATTAGGCGCTATTTTATCTAACGAAAACTTATTATCTTCAATTTCAGTCAGTATCGTTTTTGCCCGTTCTATATCAGCATGATGGACAAGCAGTTTAACGCCACCAAATGCCTGAGAATACATATAATTATTCCAGACAATATCTTCGTCGATCACTACCGCATAAATATCTTCTGATAACATTCTGCCCAAGACAATGTGGGCATCTATCGGCGATAAAAAATTTGCCAATAACTGCATATTTCCTCTTTGAGGATAACTATTCCACATAAGCTCACCATGATCAGATGATTTACGAATAAGTATAACCTATCTTTGCATTATTCTCTTAACCTAAATTTACTGTGGAATAACAGGGTAAATATGTTAGAGAAAGAATAGGACGGGGAGTAATAAAACAAACGGGAACCATTAAGCCCCCGTTATCTATTCAGTTACGCAATTAATTACATATGAGAGATCATTGCGTCGCCGAATTCGCTACATTTCAGCAGCTTAGCGTCATCCATCAGGCGTTCAAAATCGTAAGTCACAGTCTTGGCAGCAATCGAACCTTCCATTCCCTTAACGATTAGATCGGCGGCTTCGAACCATCCCATATGGCGCAGCATCATTTCAGCGGACAGGATCACAGAACCCGGATTGACTTTGTCCTGACCCGCGTATTTAGGTGCAGTGCCATGTGTTGCTTCGAACAATGCGCATTCATCACCAATATTTGCACCTGGGGCAATACCGATACCACCAACCTGTGCAGCCAGCGCATCAGAGATGTAGTCACCATTCAGGTTCATACAAGCAATAACATCATATTCTGCCGGGCGCAGCAGGATCTGTTGCAAGAAAGCATCTGCAATCACGTCCTTGATGATGATATCTTTACCATTTTTAGGATTCTTGATCTTAACCCACGGGCCACCATCCAGCAGTTCTCCGCCGAAATCAGTGCGAGCCAGTTCATAACCCCAATCTTTGAAGGCACCTTCAGTGAATTTCATGATATTGCCTTTATGAACCAGAGTGACGGATTCACGGTCATTATCAATCGCATATTCAATCGCAGCACGGACTAAACGTTTAGTGCCTTCTTCTGAACAAGGTTTTATACCGATACCACACTGTTGAGGGAAACGGATCTTATTAACACCCATTTCATCCCGCAGGAATTTAATGACTTTATCCGCTTCTGCTGAACCGGCTTTCCACTCAATACCCGCATAAATGTCTTCGGCGTTTTCGCGGAAAATAACCATATCGGTCAGTTCAGGTTGCTTAACAGGGCTTGGCGTGCCTTGATAGTAACGAACCGGACGCAGGCAGACATACAGATCCAGTTGCTGACGCAGTGCTACGTTCAACGAACGGATACCACCACCGACTGGCGTTGTCAGGGGACCTTTGATGGCAACACGGTAATCACGGATCAAATCCAGTGTCTCATCTGGCAACCAAACATCTTTACCATAGACATGCGTGGATTTTTCACCCGTGTAGATTTCCATCCACGAAATTTTGCGCTCACCGCCATACGCTTTCTGAACCGCAGCATCAACAACTTTCAGCATGACCGGCGTAACATCAACACCAATGCCATCCCCTTCGATATAAGGGATAATAGGGTTATTCGGAACATTTAATTTACCTTTGGCATCAATCGTAATTTTTTTACCTTCCGCCGGAACAACTACTTTGCTTTCCATTAACCTCTCCTTTCAAATAAGCGCAATGCCTTGTTAATTTTTTGTAAGGGACGTGTCAATACTACTTGAATATTCTGCAAACGCCAACGGTCACAGATTTAAGGTATAATACGTCCCCTAATTTCCCACAATGGCTTATCATGACAAATATCTCGTTTAAAAAACGCCAACTTAACCGATTCAGCCAGAGAAGAAATAGCAAAAATATAAAAAAACCAACGGCTCCCCGGCGGGTATTGATTTTTAACAAACCTTATGATGTCTTGCCCCAATTTACCGATGAAATGGGAAGAACAACGTTAAAAAATTTTATCCCGTTTACGGATGTTTATGCCGCAGGTCGTCTGGATCGTGATAGTGAAGGCTTATTGGTGTTGACCAATGATGGCAAATTACAGGCCAAATTGACTCAACCCCATAAAAAAACCGCGAAAGTTTATTACGTTCAAGTTGAAGGCATTCCTGATGAAGTGGCGCTGAATAAACTTCGCAATGGTGTCACATTAAATGATGGCCCGACGTTGCCGGCCGGGGCTGAATGGATGGAAGAACCTGAATGGCTCTGGGAAAGGACGCCCCCTATTCGGGAACGAAAAAACATTCCGGTCAGTTGGCTTAAAATTACGCTATACGAGGGACGCAACCGACAAGTACGTAGAATGACCGCTCATGTGGGTTATCCTACACTGCGCCTGATTCGTTTTAGTATCGGCTCAATACGGTTAGATTCATTATTCCCCGGAGAATGGAGAGAAATTAATCTTGTTTAATCCACATGTTACTGTTGCCTGCATTGTTCGGGCAGAAAATAAATTTCTGATTGTTGAAGAGTTCATCAACGGCAAACCGCTTTGGAATCAGCCAGCAGGTCATCTTGAAGCGGATGAGACACTGCTCGCCGCCGCTGAACGAGAATTATGGGAAGAAACCGGAATTCGTGCACAACCACAAGCCTTTTTAAAATTGCACCAATGGGTTGCGCCGGACGGAACACCCTTTATCCGCTTCCTATTCTTGGTTGATATGGAAGAAATCATGGACACTCATCCACAAGATGACGATATCCATTGCTGCCACTGGTTAAGCGCGGAAGAAATCCTGAATAGTTCACAGCTACGTTCCCCTCTGGTCGCCGAAAGTATTCTCTGTTATCTGGAGCGCAAAGTTTATCCACTCTCGATCCTGGATTATTATGATCTGCCGATCGTTAAAAGGATCGTATAAATAACCGTGGGAAACAATATGGTAAATAAGAATGGGATAAAAGAGCATGAAGACGTTTGGTGCACCTTAGTTGCCAACGTGCTAAAGTATCGCGTTTGTTTTTTTCCGCAGTGAGATATATCCATGTCAGATAACAGCCAGAAAAAAGTCATTGTCGGCATGTCCGGCGGTGTTGATTCATCCGTTTCCGCCTACCTTCTGCAACAACAGGGCTATCAGGTAGCTGGCCTGTTCATGAAAAACTGGGAAGAAGACGATAGTGAAGAGTATTGCTCGGCCGCTTCCGATCTTGCTGATGCCCAAGCCGTCTGTGACAAGCTGGGCATCGCGTTGCATACTATCAATTTTGCCGCCGAGTATTGGGATAATGTGTTCGAACATTTTCTTGCTGAATACAAAGCAGGCAGAACCCCAAACCCTGACATTCTTTGCAATAAGGAAATCAAATTCAAGGCATTTCTGGAGTTTGCTGCGGAGGATTTAGGGGCTGACTATATCGCAACCGGGCATTATGTCCGTCGTCGGGATGTGGATGGCGTTGGCCAATTACTGCGTGGTTTGGATGGCAATAAAGACCAGAGCTATTTCTTATATACCTTAAGCCACCAGCAAATTGCCAAGAGCCTGTTTCCAGTAGGGGAACTGGAAAAACCCGAAGTACGCCGCATTGCCGAAGAAATTGGTCTTGTCACAGCAAAGAAAAAAGATTCGACGGGTATCTGCTTTATCGGTGAGCGTAAGTTCCGTGATTTCCTTGGGCGCTATTTGCCTGCCCAACCCGGCCCAATTATGACAGTGGATGGAGAAACCATCGGCCAACATACTGGCTTGATGTACCATACACTCGGCCAGCGCAAAGGGCTGGGGATCGGGGGAACGAAAGATGGCAGCGAAGAGCCGTGGTATGTGGTTGATAAAGATGTCGAAAACAACATACTGATTGTTGCCCAAGGCCATGAACACCCTCGCCTGATGTCGATCGGTTTAATTGCACAGCAACTTGATTGGGTTGTTCGCCAACCACTGCAAGCAGAAATGCGCTGTGTCGTCAAAACACGCTACCGCCAGCATGATATCCCCTGCACTGTCGTCCCTTTAAGCGAAAATAAAATTGAGGTTCGGTTCGATAGCCCCGTTGCCGCCGTCACCCCTGGTCAATCAGCCGTATTTTATCAAGATGAAGTCTGTCTCGGTGGTGGTGTGATCGAACAACGTATACAGGAGTAGTTGTGGCTAAAAATTATTACGATATTACACTGGCGCTGGCAGGTATCTGCCAGTCAGGGCGTCTGGTACAAAAACTCGCCCATGAAGGCCAATGTGATGCTGATGCTTTTGAGATCACGCTCAACAGTATCCTGAACATGAACCCAACATCCACGCTGGGTGTCTTTGGCGATAATGCCTGTAATCTGCGCACTGGCCTTGATGCCATGTTGGGGATGTTCAATGGTTCACATAGCGGCGTTTCTGCCGATCTTACCCGCTATATGCTAAGTTTGATGACTCTGGAACGCCGTTTAAGTAAAAATCAATCTGCCATCAATCAGTTAGCAAGTCGCATTGAACAATTAGAGCGTCAGCAAGCCTATTTTGAACCGATGTCAGAGGGAATGCTCAACGCCCTGGCGGGCATTTATATCGATGTTATCAGCCCACTGGGGCCACGCATTCAGGTCACGGGATCACCTGACGTATTACGTAATACGCTGATTCAGGCAAAAGTCAGAGCGGTGTTACTGGCCGGTATCCGCAGCGCCGTCTTATGGCAACAAGTTGGCGGTGGCCGCCTGCAAATCATGTTTTCTCGTCAACGCTTGGTCCGACAAGCAAAAGAGATCCTGGCTAATTGTTAGAAAACGGTTAGCCCAAAAACTGTTAAATCAACGCTGTTAAACGTAAATTGTTAAATAAAATCCGGGAGTTGCTACCAATGGAATTATCCTCACTGACCGCTGTTTCTCCAATTGATGGCCGTTACGGCGATAAAGTCAGCGCACTACGCGCTATCTTTAGTGAGTTCGGCTTACTAAAATTCCGTGTGCAGGTCGAAGTACGTTGGCTGCAAAAACTGGCCGCGACAACAGAAATCAAAGAAGTTCCTGCTTTTGACGCTGACGCAAACGCTTACCTTGATGAAATCATTGCTAATTTTAATGAACAGGATGCACTGCGTATCAAAGAGATTGAGCGCACAACCAATCATGACGTTAAGGCGGTTGAATATTTTCTGAAAGAAAAAGTCGCGCATATTCCTGCCCTGCATCAAGTTGCAGAATTTATTCACTTTGCCTGTACATCAGAAGATATCAATAACCTGTCACATGCCTTGATGTTGAAAACCGCCCGTGAGGAAGTCTTGCTGCCGCTATGGCGTCAATTGATCGATACCCTTACCCACATGGCACATGATTATCGTGATCTGCCACTGCTATCGCGCACGCACGGTCAGCCCGCCACACCATCTACTGTTGGCAAAGAGTTTGCTAACGTGGCCTATCGTATGGAGCGCCAGTTCCGTCAGCTTGGACAGGTAGACATTCTGGGTAAAATCAACGGGGCGGTGGGTAACTACAATGCGCACTTGTCAGCTTACCCACAAGTTGACTGGCACCAATTCAGTGAGTCATTTGTGACCTCTTTGGGTATCCAGTGGAATCCGTATACCACTCAGATTGAACCTCATGATTACATTGCAGAGCTGTTTGATTGTGTGGCTCGTTTCAATACCATCCTCATTGATTTTGATCGCGATATCTGGGGCTACATCGCCCTGAACCATTTCAAACAAAAAACCATTGCCGGCGAAATTGGTTCTTCTACGATGCCACATAAAGTCAATCCGATTGATTTTGAAAACTCAGAAGGAAATCTGGGATTGGCCAATGCGGTTCTGGGGCATCTTGCCAGCAAACTTCCTGTCTCTCGCTGGCAACGTGACCTGACAGATTCAACAGTACTGCGCAATCTGGGCGTAGGTCTGGGGTATGCACTGATTGCTTATCAAGCCACGATGAAAGGGATGAATAAGCTGGAAGTCAATAAACCGCACTTACTGGATGAACTGGATAACAATTGGGAAGTTCTGGCTGAGCCTATCCAGACGGTTATGCGCCGTTATGGCATTGAAAAACCGTACGAAAAACTGAAAGAACTGACGCGTGGCAAACGGGTTGATGCCGAAGGCATGAAAACGTTTATTGACGGCCTTGAGCTTCCTGAAGCGGAAAAAGAACGCCTCAAATCCATGACGCCAGCCAATTACATTGGATACGCAACTTCACTGGTTGACCAATTAAAATAACCCCTGTTTATTCATGCAAATGGGCGGGTTTTATCCCGCCCACACGCATTTTTTATGCTTTCATTTCTTACCATCACATGCCGCGATTTGAACGTCATTAGATATGATGATTCTTATATAAAAGATAAATAAATTGTAAATTTATTTATCTTTTCATCCTAACCATTTGTTTTCAAATGCACCTATCATTAATATACCAACAAAAGCTAAATAGTTACTATACTTAGCTTACGCATAATTATTATATCTATAATTCTATTCAATCTTTATTGACGAAATTGATTACTTAGCTATTTTAAATTTATTTGATTAACATTACTGATTAGCATAAGGAATCATTATGCGGATATTGATCGTTGAAGATAACGCATTACTTCGCCATCACTTAACCGTACAACTACGGGATATTGGGCATCAGGTTGATGCAGCGGAGAATGCCAAAGAAGCAGATTATTACCTTAAAGAGGGTCACCCTGATATGGCTATCGTCGATCTCGGGTTACCCGGAGAAGATGGCCTTAGCATGTTACGGCGCTGGCGCAGTGAGCAAATTAATTTGCCTATCCTTGTTCTGACCGCTCGTGAGAGCTGGCAAGAAAAAGTTACTGTGCTAAATGCTGGTGCAGATGATTATGTGACTAAACCCTTTCATCTGGAAGAAATTAATGCCCGCATACAGGCACTAATGCGGCGTAATAGTGGTCTGGCTTCACAACTGGTTGAAATATCGCCATTTTTAATTAACCTCTCAAGAAAAGAGTTTTCTATTAATGATACCAATATTAAGTTGACTGCCTTTGAATACACCATTATCGAAACCTTAATGCGCAACAATGGCAAGGTTGTCAGTAAAGAGACACTAATGCGCCAATTGTATCCAGACGCTGAACTACGTGAAAGTCATACGATTGATGTATTAATGGGGCGTCTGAGAAAAAAAATACTGAATGAGTGGCCAGAAGAGGTCATTGTTACTGTTCGTGGCCAAGGATATCGTTTCGATGTGAAATCTCATGATGCTTAAGCTCTTTAAAAAACCCTTTTCCCTGAGAACCCGGTTTCTCATGGCTACAGCAGCAATTATTCTCGCACTAACGCTATCATATGGAATTGTTGCTATTGCCGGATACTTAGTGAGTTTTGACAAAACGAACTATTCCATACTCCGTAGCCAAAGCAATCTATTTTTCACATTAGCCAGATGGGAAGATAACAAGCTAGACATTCTCGTTCCCAAAGATTTTTCCATGAATTACCGCTCATTGGCCCTGATCTATGATAATGAGGGAACAGTTATTTGGCGCCAGAATAATGTGCCTGAATTGGAAAGAATGATTGACCCTGATTGGCTGAAAAAAGATGGGTTTTATACGCTGGAAACGTATTTCAAAGAAAAAAACGATTTTTTTTACCATCCAACAGCAACACCGGCTCAAGATCATGCAAAAACGGCAGAAAATAATAAGGACGTGTTATTAACCTATTCAGTTGCCGTCAATATTTATCCTGCCACGCACAACCTGCCTGCAATGACGATTGTGATCATTGATAACATTCCACAAGATGTACAGGAATCAGCAAAAGTATGGGAATGGTTCGGCTATGTTTTAATCGCCAATTTGCTGCTCATCATTCCGTTAATTTGGCTTGCTGCTGACTGGAGCCTTCGGCCGATAAAATCCTTAATTACCCAGATCAGTTCGCTGGAAAATGGGGAAAGGGAAAAACTGGGCGAGAATCCGCCTGCCGAGTTAAAAGGGTTAGTCAGAAACTTAAACAACTTGCTATTCAATGAGCGTAAGCGTTATGTCAAATATCAAACCACCCTTTCAGATCTGACGCATAGCCTGAAAACACCTTTAGCTGTACTGCAATCGACCTTACGCTCTATGCGTCCTCCGCAAAAGCTGACCATTGAACAAGCTGAACCCATTATGCTTGAACAAATTGACCGAATATCCCAACAAATTGGCTACTATCTGCACAAAGCCAATATGCTCAGCGATTACAGTTTACTTCTGAGGCAAATTTCTTCTGTTCCAATCTTGCTGGATGGTTTAATCAGTGCCTTAACCAAAGTATATCAACATAAGGGCATCAAAATTACGCTGGATGTTTCTCCTGAAGTGACATGGCTGGGAGAAAAAAATGACTTTCTGGAGGTGATGGGAAACATTCTGGATAATGCCTGTAAATATGGCCAGAAGTTTGTCAAGATCACCGCCACAATGGGAGAAAATTCGGTCACCATAATTGTCGATGATGATGGTCGGGGTGTGCCCCCTGATAAGCGGGAAATGATTTTCCAACGTGGATTACGAGCCGATACATTGCGATCAGGCCAAGGCCTCGGCTTGTCGATAGCGTCTGAAATTGTCGAGCAATATGAAGGTGATATCAGCGTTGATGATAGTCCACTCGGCGGCGCCAGAGTCAGCGTGATATTTCGGGCCCAGCACAATTCGGCCACAACGCAATAACCATAACACAGTCACCATAACACGGTCACCATAACACAATCACCATAACATAATCCCCACCATGAACCCCCATGCAATAGTGATGCGGGCGATTATTTAGCGCTGCCTCGAAATATTGCAACCAAATCTGATATCGTCGTTGACTATCCGTTATAATAGCGCGAAATTCACCTCTCACTTCAGGATGTCACCATGGATTATCAGCTGAATCTGGACTGGCAGGCGTTTTTGCAAAACCATTGGCAAAAACGACCATTGCTGATTAAACAGGGTTTCCATCAGTTTATTGATCCCCTTTCCCCCGATGAGTTGGCGGGATTGGCGATGGAAAATGAAATCGATAGCCGTTTGGTCAATCAGAAAAATGGGCGTTGGGAAGTTTCCCACGGCCCCTTTGAAACCTACGACCATTTAGGCGAAAAAGGCTGGTCTCTGCTTGTACAAGCCGTTGACCATTGGCATCTCCCCTCGTCTGCACTCATGAAACCATTCCGTGTCCTGTCTGATTGGCGCATGGATGATTTGATGATCTCTTTCTCAGTACCCGGCGGTGGTGTTGGCCCCCATCTTGACCAATACGATGTTTTTATTATTCAGGGAAAAGGCCGGAGACGCTGGCGGGTGGGTGACAAAATCCCCATGAAGCAACATTGCCCTCATCCTGATTTATTACAGGTTGAACCCTTTGAGGCAATAATTGATGAAGAGATGCTGCCGGGCGATATACTTTATATTCCACCGGGCTTCCCACATGAAGGCTATGCGCTTGAGGATTCACTGAACTATTCAGTGGGGTTCCGTGCCCCCAATGCCCGTGAATTATTCAGTGGGTTTGCTGACTACATTCTGGCAAACGAACTCGGCAGCCCTCGCTACAGCGATCCTGAACTGGCATTCCGTGATAATCCGGCCCGGATTCAGGCCAATGAGCTGGACACACTGCGTTCAATGATGCGTGAGCTGTTGGAACAACCCGAAACGTTCCAGAATTGGTTCGGTGAATTTATCTCTCAATCGCGCCATGAACTGGATCTGGCTCCTCCTGAACCGCCTTATGAGAGCGATGAGATTTATGATTTGCTGAAACAAGGCGAAGAATTAAATCGATTGAGCGGCCTGCGCGTCCTGCGCGTTGGTGATCAGTGTTTCGTCAATGGCGAGCTGATGGATACGCCTCATCTCCATGCCGCTGATGCCCTGTGCCAATATGACAAAGTTAATGCCGGACTCTTGGGTGATGCTATTGATGATGTCCGATTTGTCAGCCTGCTGACCGCCTTGGTCAATAGCGGTTATTGGTATTTTAACGATTAATCTGAACAGTTAACCTGAACAGATTAACCGAAACAAAGGGGGCAAAAGGAACTGCCCCTTTGTCAGTTTGTTGATTTAACCCTTTACAATTTTTCAAGTTACAATTACTCAAGCCATTCATTCTTTCCGTGACTTACCGTCAATTCAGCAATCCGCATAATCACCTTAACTGCCTGCTCCATACCTTCCAATGAAATAAATTCGTGCTTGCTGTGATAATTATATCCACCCGTGAAAATATTCGGGCAAGGGAGGCCGCGATAAGATAAATCTGCACCGTCTGTACCACCACGGCTCGGCTGGATTATCGGCTCAATATGGCAGTCCAGCATCGCTTGTTTAGCAATGGCAATAACATGAGGATATTTAAGCACCTCGCTATACATGTTGTAATAATCGTCATCAATTGCCAATTCAATATAACAGTCTGGATGCAATCCTTTGCCGACATTTTCCGCAATAGCCAGAATGTTTTTTTTGCGCTTTTCAAAATTGTCGCGATCAAAATCCCGGATGATATAGTGCATCTCAGCACGCTCGACGGTACCTTTCATACTCAGCAAATGATAAAAACCTTCATAGCCTTCTGTCTGTTCAGGCGTTTCTTCAACAGGCAGGGCATGATGAATTTGCATTGCCAGTGTCAATGCATTGACCATGACGCCCTTGGCACTTCCCGGATGCGCCATGTTACCCACAATCTTGATTGCCACTGATGCAGCATTGAAATTTTCAAATTCCAATTCCCCCACATCCCCGCCATCTACGGTATAGGCCCATGCCGCACCAAAAGCCTCTATATCAAAATGGTGCGCCCCCTTGCCAATTTCCTCATCGGGTGTAAACGCAATCCGAATATCCCCATGGGGAATATTTTTCTGTTTCAAACGCACCATTGCAGTCATGATTTCAGCGATCCCAGCCTTATCATCAGCCCCTAACAGCGTTTTCCCGTCAGTCGTAATTAACGTTTGTCCCAACAAACGATGTAATACAGGGAACATGACGGGCGACAGCACTTCATCTCCTATCCCCAGCGCAATATCACCGCCACGATAGTTTTCGACAATTTGAGGATTAACATGCCTGCCGGAAAAATCGGGTGAGGTATCGAGGTGGGCAATAAAACCAATGACCGGAACCGGTGTGGCAACATTGGCGGGCAATGTTGCCATAACATACCCTTGATCATTGAGAGTCACCTCAGCCAAGCCAAGCTGGATCAGTTCCTCGTACAATGCCTTGGCAAGATCCCATTGCCCATGACTACTGGGAATGGTTTTAGCGGATGGTTTCGCTTGGGTATTAAATACAATATATTTTAAAAAACGCTCTAATAACCTATCCATCTTCTCCTCCCTAAATGAGTTTTATCATAGTAAGCCGTTTGCAATCTTGTCCCACGGGGTACGCGGGACAAGATTGACGCCTACCATTTTGAAACGCTGTTTAGTTCATGTGAATTCATTATGGAAAAGATGGATAGAGTCGGTATTGCGTCAAATCAGCTTTTGACTGCCTTCATCTGCTGAATGAAGGATTGAACATATTGAGCAACTATTTTACTGGCATGGCCATAATGTTTTTCATCAAACAGGTTTTCAACCTGACTAGGTTCAAGATTCAACTCCACAGTCTGTGCCCCGGACAATTTAGCTTCATGCACAAAACCTGCTGCGGGGTAAACGTGACCCGATGTCCCGATCGCAATAAAGATATCGGCATCGGCTAAGGCAGAATAAATCTGTTCCATACCTAATGGCATTTCCCCAAACCAGACGACATGAGGACGCAGTGGCGACGGGAATTGGCAACAATGGCAACGATCTTCCATGGTCAGGTTGGTCGTCCACTCAACCACCTGCCCGGACTGACAACACCGGGCTTTCAGTAATTCACCGTGCATATGCAGGACACGATGGCTTCCCGCCCGTTCATGCAGATCATCAATATTCTGTGTTACCAGCAAAAAATGGTCACCCAGTTCGCGTTCGAGTTCTGCCAAAGCCGCATGTGCGGCATTAGGCTGGATCGCCGGTTGCTGGAGTTGCTCCCGGCGTGCATTGTAAAATGCCTGAACCAGATCAGGATCACGCTGGAAACCTTCAGGCGTCGCAACATCTTCGACGCGATGTTCTTCCCACAGGCCATCGGAAGAACGAAATGTCCGAATGCCTGACTCGGCAGAAATACCTGCTCCTGTCAGCACCACCACATAGGGTTTTTCTCTTTTATTTGCCAATCGAATATCCCTGTAAAAGTTTTGTTTATGCAAACGCTGACGCCGTAATCGTCTGACTCGATGAAATTTGCCGTGCCGATGAAGTACTCGCATATTATTGACCACTCAAAATCCGCGCTGGATCAAGTTTACTCGCCCGACGAGCAGGATACCAACTCGCCAACAAACTTAATACCAATGCCGTTAGCAGAACATAAAGCACATCCGTGAGATGCAATTCTGATGGCAGAAAATCGATAAAATAGATATCGCCTGAAAGGAGTTGGCGTCCAAGCAGCTTTTCCAATCCCTTAATGATAGTCGTCAGATTTAATGATGTGAAAATCCCGACAACCACACCGATCAGGCTGCCTATCATGCCTGTGAGCAAGCCATACCATAAAAAAATGGCCCTGATATGGCTATCCTTGGCACCCAAAGTACGCAGGATGGCGACATCGCTGCTTTTATCCTTCACGGCCATAATCAGCGTTGAAATAATATTGAAGCAAGCGACGCCAATAACCAGAACCATCGCCAGATACATGATGCTGCGCACCATCTGGATATCGTTGTACATATAGCCGTAATCTTTGATCCATGTGCTGATATACACATATTTCCCCGTCGCGTTACCGGCGTCCCAGACACGCTGCTCTGCGGCAAAAACATTATCTGCTTTAATGGCAATCCCTGTGATTGCATTGGCGTAATCCAGATAGCGCTGGGCATCAGGCAACGGAACCAAGGCTAAACTGTGATCCAGCATGCCACTCAACTGGAAAATACCCGCGACTTGTAAACGGATACGCTTAGGCTGTAACAGTTTCAGGCTGGCATCGTTATTGGGGATCATGACCGTCACCCAATCACCTTGTTTCACATGCAGCGAATCAGCCACCCCCTGCCCCAAAATCACCTGATTGTTTCCTGCACTGAACGTTTTCCATGCCCCATTAAGCACAAACTGAGGCAAGCTACTCACGCTTATCTCTGTCGCCAGATCAATCCCCCGTACCTGTATCGCATGGAGCTTTTCGCCACGCTCCATCAGGCCGGTAAACTCAATATAGGGAGAGGCACCGACAATACCCGGTGTCTGTTTTACCCGCTTAAGCGCCGTTTCCCAATCCTGAAAAGGCTGATCCACCGCATAAATCTGCCCATGTGGAACCACAGAAAGTATCCGGTTTTGCAGTTCCCGCTCAAAACCATTCATGGCACTCAGGCCAATAATCAGTACCGCGACACCCAGCATAATACCCAGCGTTGAAATGACAGAGATCAGGGAAACCATGCCTGAACGACGTCGGCCCCGGCTGAATCGTAATGCGGTAAATAATGCAAGCGGCAGATTTACCATTACATCTCCCCCGTCAGGGTTGGTTCGTCCTGTAAATACCCATCACGCATTTCTACCTGACGTGTCAGTTGCCCAGCTAATTTCAGATCATGGGTGACCACCAGAAATGCCGTGCCTTGCCGTTGATTCAATGCTTGCAACAGTTCAAACACACTGTCTGCATTTCGCTGGTCAAGGTTACCCGTTGGCTCATCCGCCAATACCAGTGAAGGTTCGTTGACCAGTGCCCGCGCAATGGCGACACGTTGACGTTCCCCCCCCGACAGTTCAGATGGCCGGTGATGCGCCCGATGTTCCAAGCCGACCGCGGCCAGCATATCCCGCGCTTTTGGTTGAGCATGGCGTTTTTGCCCCCCAATCAGCAGGGGCATCGCCACATTCTCCAGTGCCGTAAAATCAGGCAATAAATGGTGAAACTGATAAATAAAGCCAATTTCCCGGTTACGTAGTTCTGCCCGCGCAGATGAAGACATTTGGTTAAGGGATTGCCCCTTGAAAAGCACTTCACCCGAGGTCGGTGAATCCAGACCCCCGAGCAAGTGCAAAAGTGTACTTTTGCCCGACCCCGAACTGCCGACAATGGCCATTATTTCGCCTTGCTGCATGGAAAAAGTGACATTCTTTAACACTTCTGTCGAAATTTTCCCTTCCTGATATTTTTTGCACAGATGATGACAAAGTAACAAAGGGTGATTACTCATAACGTAAAGCCTCAGCAGGTTGGGTGGCAGCCGCACGCCAGGAAGGGTATAAAGTCGATATTAAGGCGATCAGCATGGCACTCATGGCAATCATCATCACTTGCGTGGCATCAATCGCAACCGGTAATTGAATGCCTTCCGCCAGCAGGCCGATAATCGGCATAAGATGATTTAACTGGCTGGAGAGCAACACGCCCAATCCCGTTCCCAATAAAGCACCGAGGATGCCCGCTCCCGCCCCTTGGATCATAAAAATGGCCATTACCTGACGGCGGGTCAGCCCTTGCGTCTGCAAAATAGCAATTTCACCCTGTTTTTCCATCACCAGCAAAGAGAGAGACGTGATAATGTTAAATGCAGCGACCGCAATGATTAGGCTCAACAATAATCCCATCATATTTTTTTCCATGCGAACCGCCTGAAAAAACTCGCCCTTGCGTTCGCGCCAATCTTTCCAGACCAGCCCTTCCGGAAGGGTTTGCTGACTCAATTCATCGACTGTTAGTGGCTGATTGAGGTACAAACGCCAGCCGGTAATATTCCCCAGCGGATAGCGCAACAATCTGGCCGCATCCTGTTGATTGACCAGCATTTCTGTCCCATCAACCTCACTGTTGGCAAAAAATGTGCCCGCCACCGTGAATAAACGCTGGCTGGGAATTCTGCCCATTGGCGTTAACTGGCTGGCACTCGGCACAATGATCCGGATTGGGTCACCCCGTTTTACCCCCAATTTTGCCGCCAGTTTTTCGCCCAGAATGACAAAATAACGTCCGGGTTGTAGTTGGCTTCGATCAACATTGACAAGATGCTCTGCCAACGGTGCATATTCGTCATGGTTAATACCCAGCATGACACCCACACCCACATTGTGATGGCTCTGTAGGACCACATCCCCTTGTACGATGGGGGTCATGCGATTAACCCCCTTTAATCCCGCAAGCTGGCTACCCGGATGTTCTAGCGGGCTGATAGATCCTTTTTCTGAGGTAATGACAGCCTGTGGCATAAAACCCAGAATGCTGCTTTCCAGTGAACGCTCAAAGCCGTTCATCACTGACAATACCGTGATCAAAGCCGCTACGCCCAGCGTAATGCCAATTGCAGACAGCCATGAAACAAAACGGCCAAATTTATCGACCGCCCGCCCGCGCATATAGCGCAATCCTATAAATAATGAGACAGATTGAAACATGAAATCTGTTACGCCCCTGTTGCCAAAGCAAAGTGTTCGGGGATAATAAAGGGTAGCAATACTTTATGGAACCACCCGTACCCCGGTTCTGCCGTTTTTTTTACTTTCTCTCAACCTGCCAGCGTATTTATTGTAAGGCTACTGGGTAAAAATGTGTTGGGAATGGACTGAATCTTAGAGAACACATACCAAATACTTATGTCAGCAAAATATCGTTATCAACTTCCTGAACGCCGCGGTGATACCCGCTATCTAGGTCATTTGACTGGCGCAGCCTGTGCCGTTGAATGTGCAGAAATCATTGATCGTCACTCAGGGCCAATTCTGCTGGTGACAAGAGATATGCAGAATGCCCTGCGATTGCGTGATGAAATTCAACAGTTCACCCACGCACCAATAAATACTATGTCAGATTGGGAAACTTTGCCTTACGATAGTTTTTCTCCTCACCAAGAAATCATCTCCAACCGCCTGTCCACGCTTTATCATTTACCTTTTATGACGAAAGGGGCATTAATCCTTCCCGTCAATACCTTGATGCAACGTGTCTGCCCACACGCGTATCTTAAGGGCCATGCCCTGATCATGCACAAGGGGCAGCGTCTTTCTCGTGACAAACTGCGGACCGAGTTAGAACAGGCAGGCTATCGTAGCGTTGAACAGGTACTGGAACATGGCGAATTTGCGACGCGCGGTGCCTTATTTGATCTCTTCCCGATGGGCAGCGAATCACCTTATCGCATCGATTTTTTTGATGATGAGATCGACAGCCTGCGCACTTTTGACGTGGATACCCAGCGCACGTTGGCCGAAGTGGAAAAAATCAGTTTATTACCGGCACATGAATTCCCGACCGACCAAGCAGCGATTGAGCTGTTTCGCAGACAATGGCGTGAACAGTTTGAAGTCCGTCGTGATGCTGAACATGTTTATCAGCAAGTCAGTAAAAAAATGCTGCCGGCTGGCATTGAATATTGGCAACCGCTATTTTTTGAACAACCGTTGCCCGCCATCTTTGACTATCTGCCCGAAAATACCCTGTTAATTACCCAGAATTTGACCACTGCCGCGGAGCGTTTCTGGCAAGATGCAAAACAACGCTTTGAGCGCCGCAAAGTTGACCCCATGCGCCCGTTACTTGCGCCTGAACAGTTATGGTTGCCGGTCAATAAGCTATTTTCGGAATTGAAAAACTGGCCTCGTATTGAAGTTGATAACGGTCCCCTGCCGCAAAAGGTAAGGAATACCAACCTTGCCTATCATCCACTGCCTGATTTATCGGTGGCGGCACAACAAAAAGCCCCATGGGATAAATTACGCCGTTTCATGGAGCAATTCAGCGGCGAAGGCAAAATCGTATTTTCGGTGGAAAGTGAGGGGCGTCGGGAATCCGTACAGGATTTATTATCTCGCATCAAAATCAATCCGGTAAAAATAAACCAGCTCACTGACGCCGACCGCCCCGGCCACTATTTGATGGTTGGCGCCGCAGAACATGGGTTTGTTGACGAAGACAACCATCTCGCGTTGATTTGTGAAAGTGACATGCTTGGCGAACGTGTCAGCCGTCGCCGTCAAGATAATCGGCGGACGATCAATACCGATACACTCATCCGCAATCTCGCTGAATTACGGCATGGACAGCCGGTGGTTCACCTTGAGCATGGCGTTGGTCGTTATCAGGGGTTAATCACGTTAGAAGCGGGTGGCATTCAGGCCGAGTATCTTATCCTGACTTATGCCGGGGAAGACAAATTATATGTGCCTGTCTCCTCCCTTCATCTCATCAGCCGTTATGCGGGTGGGGCTGAGGAGAGCGCCCCATTGCATAAATTGGGGGGAGAGGCATGGGGCAAAGCCCGCCAGAAAGCGGCTGAAAAAGTGCGTGATGTTGCAGCCGAACTTTTGGATGTTTACGCACAACGTGCCGTTAAACCCGGTTTTGCTTTCGAAAACGATCGCGAACAATACCAACTGTTCTGCCAAAGTTTCCCCTTTGATACGACGCCTGATCAAGAACAGGCCATCAACGCGGTACTTGCTGATATGTGCGAACCGATTGCCATGGACAGGCTGATATGCGGCGATGTCGGGTTTGGGAAAACAGAAGTGGCGATGCGCGCCGCATTTCTGTCCATCACCAACAATAAGCAAGTTGCAGTTTTGGTGCCGACCACCTTATTGGCCCAACAACATTACGATAATTTCCGCGATCGCTTTGCAAATTGGCCGGTACACCTTGAAGTGATGTCACGCTTCCGGAGTGCAAAAGAACAACAGCAGGTCATCGATATGGCGGCGGAAGGCAAAGTGGATATCATTATTGGTACTCATAAGCTCCTGCAAAGCGATCTGCGCTGGAAAGATCTCGGTTTACTCATCGTCGATGAAGAGCACCGCTTCGGGGTTCGCCATAAAGAGCGGATTAAATCAATTCGGGCCGATGTTGACGTCCTGACACTGACAGCCACCCCGATCCCGCGTACCCTCAATATGGCAATGAGCGGTATGCGCGATCTTTCCATTATCGCCACGCCTCCTGCCCGTCGTCTGGCCGTGAAAACGTTTGTGCGTGAATATGATAGCCTCGTGGTACGTGAATCTATCCTGCGTGAAATTTTGCGCGGCGGGCAAGTTTACTATCTGTATAACGATGTTGAAAATATCGAAAAAGCAAAAGCCCGGCTGGAAGAGTTAGTGCCCGAAGCCAGAATTGTGGTAGGACATGGGCAAATGCGTGAACGCGATTTGGAGCGCGTGATGACGGATTTCCATCATCAGCGTTTTAATGTGTTGATATGTACCACGATTATCGAAACCGGTATCGATATTCCCAGTGCCAATACCATTATTATTGAACGTGCCGATCATTTTGGTTTAGCCCAATTACACCAATTACGTGGGCGTGTCGGACGCTCTCATCACCAAGCTTATGCCTATTTACTGACCCCTCATCCCAAAGCCATGACCAGTGATGCGAAAAAACGGCTGGAAGCCATTGCCTCGCTCGAAGATCTGGGTGCCGGTTTTGCCTTGGCGACTCACGACTTGGAAATCAGGGGAGCGGGTGAATTATTGGGTGAAGATCAAAGTGGGCAGATGGCCAGTATCGGTTTCACGCTCTATATGGAATTATTGGAGAGTGCGGTGGATGCGCTTAAGGAGGGACGGGAACCTTCGCTTGAAGATCTCACCAACAACCAGACTGAGATAGAACTGCGTATGCCTGTGCTTTTACCTGATGACTATATTCCGGATGTTAACATGCGCTTATCGTTCTATAAACGCATCGCCAGCGCGCAGGATAATGGCGAATTGAATGAGCTGAAAGTGGAACTGATTGACCGCTTTGGCGCTCTGCCTGATCCGGGGCGTCAACTGTTGCAATCTGCGGCTATTCGCCTGATCGCCCAACGACTCGGTATCAAACGCATTGAAGCCCATGAAAAAGGCGGCTTTATTGAATTTGGGAGTCACAATAAAGTCGAGCCGAATTATCTCATTGGCTTATTACAAACGCAGCCTAAGGTTTACCGGCTGGATGGGCCATTTAAATTGAAATTCATGACTGACTTAACTGAGCATGTTTCTCGTTTATCTTTTATCCAACAATTATTAGAAAATTTCGTTCAGCACCAGATCGAGGCTTAATCAGGATCGATTAGCGACCTGAACGATGAAAAAATGATGCCACGGTTGCACTAATACAAAACAGTGCAACCCTTTTATGCTATCTTCTGCTAAAAAGTAAGCGTCATTCATTGTTGTCAATATGGTTTCAGGACTAATTGACCTTTCTCATTTAAGGGGATCGTGTCATCGGGTTTGTACTCTATCCTGATTTTTCCTGGCTGCTCTCCAATGACATAATTGACGTCATACGCGACAACATGTGGCTGCTTAAAATTAAATTCTGTGCAATTTGCTAACGCTGAAGGGATTAAAGCCGGATATTCCCGATTGGCTTTCAGGTGTTCAAGCAGAGTTAAGATACGATATTGATAGGCAGTCAAGTGATTGCCTGATATCGCTTTTACCGTAACGGGAATGGGAAATACCGTAATAGGGCAATAGGATTGGCGAAAAACAACCGTTGATCTGATCGGTTCCGACGATAATACCTGTGCAACGCTGGGGCGTGGAGAATCAAAATAAAACGTTGCTGCGGCACCAATGATGGCAATAGTAATGAGAGTGATTATAGAACCAATTACATACTGTCTTATCGTTAGTTTAACCACATAGCACCCTGATATATTGATAATTTCCCACACGATTTGATTGAAAGAATCGTTCCCGATCCTATGAATTAAGCTAAAAATGCGAAATTCATTGTTTGTGAAAAATCTTATTTCATCAATCCGGTAAAGTCATTGGGCATATAGCCATTTATTATTGTGAATAGTTTTCGCATTGACTTTTCGAAAAAAACATTTTCTATACCTATTTTATGAAAACTGAGTGCATGAAGACTAATTTGATATCCTCCCATTTTATACTGCATAAAAAATAGATCATTACAGTTTAATACTACAATTTAATACTACAGACTGAACAAACTTGTGATACCAGAGTAACCCAACCAAATCGAGTCTTATTATAACGATTAATTAAATATACTGATAAGTCATCCTCATAATTTGTGTGTATCACTATTATTGTGTATGTCACTATTATGAAAACCGATTGATAACCCGCCCATTATTTAAAAAGACATTACATATAACAATAATGAATTAATTAAAATAAGATCCCGATTTAATTTGAATACGTTTTATTCATTATAATAAACAACTGAAGTAACTTTGGAGAAGAATAATTATGCCATGTATAATAATAAATATAATGGGTAGGTCAATGGCTCACCTTAATTAATTCCTTTAAGATGAGCCATTTTTGGCTAAATTAATGCAACTTCAGGCGTGGGCGAATAACACGGTTAATGCCGCCAACCAGCATCATCAAGCCTGTTTTAATGTATCCATGCAAAGCGACCTGATGCATACGATACAACGAGATGTAAACTATACGAGCAATACGGCCTTCAACCATCATTGAACCCCGCATCAAGTTCCCCATCAGACTACCAACAGTACTGAACTTGGATAATGAAACCAATGAGCCATGATCTTTATAAACATACTCTTTCAATGGTTTTTCATTTAACAATGCCAAGATATTATCATAGCAACGGCTTGCCATCTGATGAGCGGACTGGGCACGAGGAGGAACAAAACCACCCTCTTTTTTCGGGCATGATGCACAATCCCCAATGGCAAAAACATGATCATCCAGTGTGGTTTGCAGAGTCGGCTTCACAACCAATTGGTTGATACGGTTGGTTTCCAATCCACCAATCTCTTTCATAAAGTCAGGTGCTTTAATTCCCGCCGCCCAAACCATCAGGGACGCTTTGATCTGTTCACCGTCTTTTGTATTCAGCCCATGCTCATCGGCGCTGGTGACCATTGTTTTAGTTAATACCTTAACGCCCAGTTTAGTCAACTCTTGATGAGCTGCACTGGAAATACGTGTCGGCAATGCAGGCAGAATACGCTCTCCCGCTTCAACCAAGGTCACATTCAGGGCATCTGAATTCAGGCTCTCAAAACCATAACTGTTCAGTTGTTTAACGGCATTATAGAGTTCTGCGGAAAGCTCTACGCCCGTCGCACCACCACCAACAATCGCAATATTCACTTTTTCTTCGGCACATTGATTGGCCGAATATTTCAGGAACAGGTTTAACATCTCATTGTGGAAACGATGCGCCTGTTGCGGATTATCAAGGAAAATACAATTGTCCTTCACACCCGCCGTGCCAAAATCATTAGACTGGCTGCCCAATGCCATGACAAGGATGTCGTAAGCCAGTTCACGCTCTGGCACCAACAAATCACTGTCTTCATTACGGATCTCAGCCAGCGTAATTTTCTTCTCTTCACGATGGATATTCGTGAGTGCCCCTAGCTGGAAATTGAAATAATGATTACTTGCATGAGCCAAATAGCTCAAAGCATCAACGCCATCATCAAGAGAACCCGTTGCAACTTCATGCAATAGTGGTTTCCATAAATGGCTGTTGTTACGATCCACCAAAGTAATTTCGGCTTTCTTGTTACGCCCTAATTTATGCCCCAAACGCGTTGCCAGTTCTAAACCACCAGCGCCCCCACCAATAATGACAATTCTTGTCTTTGGCGTTGTCATGACTACCCCACTGAAAATACAACTAATGTTATGTAAAGCGTTAAACGGCGTTCTTTGTGTAAAAAACTTGTATAAAAAACTCGTGTAAAACACTTGTATAAAAACCTTGAATAACGGCCTTAAATAACTTCAGGCTAAACAAATTTCATATCGAAAATATCGCCAGAATATCATGGCCGGTCAGTTGGTCATACCAAAAATGACCTTAATTAAATTCTTTTGATTAATTAGACATCAATCACAAAAATTGTAGACTGATTTTCAATAAATTAGATATAAATCAGATTTATTTATCACGGATATTTACAGTGTTAATATTATGTGAATAGAAATCTTTAACCCCGCCAAACTACGCTGCCAACAAGGACAGGAAAAATATTGGGCGTGAAATAAATCGGTTTTTATCATCGTGACAGATGCAAATGATGAAGCTTGCTGACGCCTCGCGGTGCGAAGAGTCAGCCAGTTTTATTAAGACAAATTTACCTAATCCAACCTTTCATGGTTATTCACAGCTTAACCATGTTTCGCACAAACCTTGTAATGCCTGATTCGCCTTTTGCCAACGTTCAGATTTCTGTAATTCTGCCAAACTAAATTGTTTTCCTTGATGGTATAACTGCTTAACTTTGGGGGAGTCAATCAGCGGAAGGTTATCCAGCACACTGACCGCGCCTGCCCGGTTGTTACACACCAAAATCATGTCACAGCCGGCATCCAGTGAGGCTTTCGCCCGTTCCGCATAACTGCCCATCACTGCGGCACCCTCCATGGACAAATCATCGGAAAAAATAACGCCTTCAAAGCCCAGTTGCTCACGCAGTATGGATTTCAGCCAATAGGGTGAGCCACTTGCAGGGCGGTGATCTATCTGAGGATAAATAACATGGGCAGGCATAATGGCATCCAGCAGATTACGCTGGATGAAATCGCGGAAAATCACCATATCATGACAACTAATGGCATCCATGGAGCGGTTATCCCTTGGCGTTTCTTTATGGGAATCCGCCGTCACTGCCCCATGTCCCGGAAAATGTTTACCCGTCGAGCGCATACCCGCAGAGTGCATTCCCTTGATAAATTTTTCTGCCATCACCATCGCAGGTTCAGGCTCTTCATGGAATGAACGTTCACCAATTGCGGTGCATTTATGACCCAAATCCAGCACCGGCGCAAAGCTGATATCGATATCCATGGCGATCATTTCTGATGCCATCAACCAACCAGACTCTTCTGCCAGATGTGCGCCCATCAGCATGTCATGGACACAAGCAAAAGATTGTGCTGCGGGTAAACGCGTAAATCCCTCGTGAAAACGCTGAACACGCCCGCCCTCCTGATCAACCGCAATCACCAGACGGTGGCGGGAAGCGGCGCGAATTTGGCGAACTAATTCACGTAATTGCTTTGTATCATGGAAGTTGCGGGTAAACAAAATTAAGCCCCCCACTAAGGGATGCTGTAGAATTTCGCGCTCTTCGTTATCCAGTTCATAGCCAACAACATCTAACATTACTGGCCCCATCGCATTCCTCACTTCTCTTTATTGGTTGTCATTGACGACAGTTTAAAAATCTGGCGCAAAGGATGCGCCAGCAATAAAAATGCTTGTTCCCTTGTTTGCTGCCAGCGCACTTCATACCACATCAACATCATATAATTGACCCACGGTTCCCATCGCTGAATTTGTCGCTGCAATAACCGGGTATCTGAATAGCCTGAGGTCTGGGTACAATAATAGTTCAGAAACGTTTTTTGCTGTATCGCATCCCATTGATTTCCTTTGAACAGGACTGCCAGTGACAAGCCGATATCGACATCCGCAGCATATTCCCAATCAATCAGTTTTAGCCCTTCTTCGGTTATTAACAGATTATCAGGGTGAACATCCATATGCGCCGGCGCCACCTTTAACGCGGTGGGTTCACGGGTTGCCATAAAAAATTTGTGCAGCCGCAACCAATCAGGAGACAGGCGTTTTCTGTCAATCCGCTGCCACTGAAAGGCCAATTGTTTTTTTAATTGCAGGGGGTAACCCAATGGAGGGCGGCTATGCAGAATAGCAAGAGTTTGCGCCAATAATTGCTGCAAAGCAGGCTGGCACAATGTATCCGGTTTCACTTTTGTGCCGGTGAGCCACTCAAGCAGTAACCATGTTCCGTGCATAGCAATTACCTTGGGCGCAATACCTGTGGAAGATAACCGCCGCAAGATCTGATTTTCCCGTTGACGATCCACACCAAGCATTTCGCTGTGCGATGTTTGTGCGCGTCCAACCATCTGACGCACATTATGGGTAATATCATTACTGGCAATATCATTACTGGAAATATCATTACTGGAAATAGAGTAACTTCCCTGTGTCAGACCCGTTAATGGCCTGATTTCCCAAGACGCTGCCGGAATATCAGGCCATAACTGACACAACACCCTGAGCAAAGCGTTGTCGTTAGTTAACGTCGCCACGGCCTGACCAGAGTATCTCGCCTGTTTTAACCAGCATTAACTGCATCTCCAGATCACGCTGGCCTTGATGATTGGAGATGACAGAATAGAGAACATAATCGGCATTTAAATAACGTGCCAATCCAATGGACTTACTGCGCAATCCCAAGCTATCTTCCGCGGATAAACCCAGTGCCTGTCTGGCAACATGCACTTGGGATTTCGGTACAACCTGAAAAGCCTGTTTATGACTGATTGCTCCCGTGAGCACATCGGTGACATTCAGGGTTCGCAATGAACCATTCGTGTTGTTCTTGACCGAATCAACAAGCAGTAATTTTCCCGCTTCCACACCCTTCGCATTAACCATCTGATCAACTAATGGCTGAACAATACCCTGCCAATCAATAGACTGAATCTTAGGGGGCTGAGGCACTTTTTCTGATGGCCCTACCGACGGCTCCGGTTTTTTCTCTGGTTTCGCCGGTGAAACAGGAGCAGGCAACTGAGTTTCTGGGGCTACACAACTCGCCAGCAATATTGCTGATAACATAACAAAGAGAATTCTTTTCATTCATCGACTCCAGTCACATCGCTACCTTGTACCGATACTCATCAGTTGACTTATTCTGCCGGCTTATTATTTTGCCAATAGCGGGCCCAATGGGCGGCCACCAACCAAATGCATGTGGATATGGAAAACTTCCTGTCCTGAATGATGATTACAGTTCATGATCAAACGGTAGCCATCTTCTGCAATGCCGGCTTCTTTCGCAATTTTTGCGGCTACGGTAAACAGACGCCCCAAAGCAAGTTCATGATCAGCGGTCACATCGTTAATTGTTGGGATCAATACATTAGGTATGATCAAAACATGGGTTGGTGCCTGAGGGGAAATATCGCGGAATGCGGTAACCAAATCATCCTGATAAATAATATCAGAAGGAATTTCTCGGCGGATTATTTTACTAAAAATCGTTTCTTCAGCCATCTTACTTCTCCTTTTTGTCGTGATACCTAAAAACACAGTGTGATAGGGTTAACTTAGTCTGCTTTAATATCGATATGAAACAGTTCACCAAAATTTCTTGTCGTCACCGCAGCCAGTTCATCAATGCTGACCCCTTTCAATACAGCCATATATTCAGCCACATCACGGACATAAGCCGGCTGGTTCTGTTTGCCACGATGGGGAACGGGCGCCAGATAAGGTGAGTCAGTTTCTACCAGAATGCGATCCAGTGGCACAAATCTTGCCGCTTCGCGGATCTGTTCGGCATTACGGAAGGTGATAATGCCGGAAAAAGAGATATAAAAACCCAAATCCAGCAAAGTCCTTGCCGTTTCTTTATCTTCCGTGAAGCAGTGCAGTACACCGCCACAATCTTGGACTTTTTCTTCCCGCAAAACCATCAATGTATCGTCTCTTGCTTCACGGGTATGCACAATGACCGGTTTATTGAGTTCACGGCCAATGCGAATATGTTGACGAAACGCGGTTCTCTGGAGTTCAGCATTCTCTTTCTGGTAATAATAATCCAGCCCGGTTTCCCCCATTGCGACAACATCTTCATCCGCAGCCAGACGGGCAAGCTCTTCGAAATCGTGACCTTCATCCAAATTCAATGGGTGGATGCCGCAGGAATAGGCGACGTTTTCCCGTTTACCAATCAACGTCTTCATTTGCCGGAAACCAGGCAGCGTTGTGGCCACGGCCAACATATATTTCACGTCCCGCCCGGCTGCTTTCGCCACAACATCATCGACACTTTTGTGCAGCGTTTCATAATCAAGGCAATCGAGATGACAATGTGAATCCACTAAAAACATAATATGCTCGTCTCTAACTAAGTGACTGTGCCGGACAAAACTGTTTTTCCCAATTGAGTAATTGTTCCGTTAACAACAATTCCCGATTGACGCCCACCACAGAGAATAATTGATGACGACAATGCACCCAATCATCAACAGTATTTAATAATGTTTCCACACTTTGGGTAGAAGCAAGATAATGAATCAATACTTGTTGATCTTGGTTAACACAGTAATTCTGTGCCTGCTGCCGCCATTTCACTGCATCGGATAATAAACTGATCAGCCAATGCAAAGATTGCTGTACATCATCACGATTTAGCAATGGTAAGAGTGACAGGGTATCACATTTACGCAATGCCTGTTCAATCGCTTGGCAAAACGCGTTTCTCTGCTGCCATTTTTCCGTCTGGAGCAGTTGCTCCGCTGCCAATGGCGCCCCTTGGGAGAGTTTTAATGCGGTTTGTGCATCCCAAGAGGCGATCGCCGGAAGCTGTTTTTGTAACCAATAAAGCCCAGCTGAAGATTCAGGTGCCGGAATAAAATAGTAAAAGCAGCGGCTGCGCAGTGTGGCCAGCAAATTGACAGGACTCTGGCACTGCAACAGAAAATAGGTGTTTTTGGGCGGCTCTTCCAATGTCTTTAACAAGGCATTAGAAGCCGCATCAGTCAGGGATTCTGCGGAGGTGATCCACGCAATTTTGGCACCTCCCTGCTGAGAATATTCATAGAGCTTTTCATTGAGCTGGCGTACTGCGTCTACCCCAATGGTATTTTTGCCCTTCTCAGGCGCAAGGACATGCCAGTCAGAATGCGTTTCCGCCAACATTAAATGACAGCCGTGGCATTTGCCACAGCTTTTCATTCCCTGTTTATTCTGGCACATTAACCAGCGGCTCAAGCCATACAATAAAGCATCGGCACCCATTCCCGCATGAGCATGAAACAAAATAGCATGATGCCCACGCCCCTGTTGATGGAGTTCAACTAACTGACGGTAGGCATGATTGAGCCACGGATACCAATTCATGCCTGAGTTTCCTGTTCTTTTGACCCATGTTGTTTTAACCAAGCAAGTAAGGTATGGCGAATATCATCCTGCACTTTTTCCAGAGGCTGAGTGGCATCAATCTTTTTGATACTGTCATCTTTCGCCACCAGTTCGAGATACCTTGCACGGGTACGCTGGAAGAAATCCAAAGACTCTTTTTCAATCCGATCCAATTCACCACGCTCAAGGGCACGTTGTAAGCCGACTTCCGGCGGTAAATCAAGATAGAGGGTTAAATCCGGATAAAAATCACCCAATGCAGCTTCGCGTAATAACGCCATCAAGCGCTGATCGATCCCCCTGCCTCCTCCCTGATAGGCTTGAGAAGAGAGATCATGGCGATCACCAACGACCCAGTTTCCCTTTGACAACGCCGGCTTGATAATATTTTCCACCAATTGAACTCTGGCAGCATATAACATTAATAGCTCTGCTTTATCTGTCAGTGATTCGCCCTCAACCCCTTGTTTAATCAGTTCACGTAATTTTTCTGCCAACGGTGTTCCGCCGGGTTCACGGGTAAGAACCAAGTCAGAAATCCCAGACTGCTTTAAGGTGCCAACCACGGTTTGGATTGCTGTTGTTTTTCCCGCGCCCTCAAGCCCTTCAATTACAATAAATTTGCTGTTCATTTATCCTGCTTTAACCTTTGGCGATAAAAACTGACTGCTTTATTATGTTCGACCAGATTGGTGGTGAAAGTGTGGCCGCCATCACCATTTGCCACAAAATATAAGTATTCTGTCACCGCGGGATGTGCGGCTGCCTTAATTGAAGCCAAACCCGGCATGGCGATGGGTGTGGGTGGTAACCCATCAATCATATAAGTGTTGTATGCGGTGAATGTGTTGAGATTACTGCGAAAGATGGTGCCCGTATATTTATCACCCAAGCCATAAATCACCGTCGGGTCCGTTTGCAGTCTCATCTTTAACCGTAGACGATTGACGAATACCGAGGCAACTTTAGTTCGTTCCGCTTCAATTGCCGTCTCTTTTTCAATGATTGAAGCCATGATCAACATTTCACAGGCATTTTTATAGGGCAGGTTCTTCTCCCTGTTTTCCCACGCCTGCTCTACTACCGTCTTCATTTTGTCATGGGCTCGTTTGAGTAATTCTATGTCACTCGTGCCTGCTGTATACAGGTAGGTATCAGGATAAAACCCACCTTCCAGTGACTCACCCTCTTTCATGCCCAAAATATCAAGCAGCTCTTGAGGCGTTTTGCTTTCTGTTTCATGCTTTAAATAGGGGGCATTCTGCAATATTTTTGACCAATCAGAAAGACGGCTGCCTTCCACAAAGCGAATGGCAAACTGAGCTTCTTTACCACTGGCAAACAGTTGCAGGATAGCCCTTAAGGACATGCCTTTTTGCAGGCGGTAAGTTCCGGCCTTAAACTTCGCCAATTCCGGCTCAAGGCGAAACAGCCATGGCAGTAATTGATTATCTTCAATTAATTTATGCTGAGTCAGTAAAACTTCCAGCCCAGTGCGCCCCGTTCCCGCCGGCACAGTCAAGATAACTTCTTGGCTAAGATGGCTATCTTGATCCGCAAAGTTTTCTATTTTCTGCATAAAAGAAAAAAAGAGGATCACTGCAATCGCGATAATTAATCCGGGCAGGATGAAAATGCGCTTTTTAAGTTTCATTCGATCATCACTTTATTTGTGCTTCTGAATACTCACTAGGGTTTTAAACATTCAGGTAATAAATATTCACACAACTCTCTTGACTGATATTCCCACACAGCTTGATTTTTATGCGCTTGAATTTGATTGACCGGCAATACTGGCATTAAGGAATTACAGATAAGTACTTCATCTGCATGGGCCAAAGCTTCAGGATAGCGCATGACACAGGATAAGTGATAATCACTTTCCGCCAACAGTTCGATTATCTTTTGTCGCATGATGCCTTCCACACCACACTGACTGAGGTCAGGCGTATAAACATTTTTTCCTTTTCGCCAGAAAATATTGGCAGTACAGCATTCTGCTAATAGGCCATGACTATCAAGTACTAAGGCTTCATCTACTTTGGCTTGGTCAATGAACCGTTTGATCAGAACCTGCTCCAAGCGATTTAAGTGTTTAATGCCAGCCAGATAGGGATTAATTCCCAGCGGAATGGGACTCAGGGATAATGAAATCCCTTTTTGACGCTGAGCCATATAGCGTTCAGGATACGAACCTAAAGACAGGATCTGGGTAGGCTCTATCGTCTCATCAGAACTGTAACCACGGCCTCCCGCACCTCTGGAAAGAATGACTTTCAAAACCCCCGATTCACACCCTTTCGCGACCTGTTTAATGTGAGTTTCAAGTTGAGGCCAATCCTGTGTGGGTATAAAAAGTTTTTCAGCACCTTTCTGCAACCGTTTTATGTGCAAAGGCAGCAAGGCGGGTAACCCTTGCTCAACTCTTATTGTGGTAAAACAGCCGTCACCAAATTGTACAGCACGATCATTAACCGGTAAGTGATCGCACTGATGACCATTAATCCAATACGTCATTTTCGTTCCCCAATTTTTGATAAAAAAGCCCCAACAAATGTTGAGGCTTTTTATAAACATAAAGTGAGTTTAGATCTTGCGGAAAATCAATGACCCATTGGTGCCACCGAAACCAAAAGAGTTACACAGTGCGTATTCCATTCCTTCAACTTTACGTGCTTTACCCGGAACTAAATCCAAACGACAGCTTTCGTCCTGATTCTCCAAGTTAATGGTTGGAGGGACAATCTGATCACGCAGGGAAAGAATAGTGAAAATAGATTCAACTGCTCCTGCCGCCCCCAGCAAGTGGCCTGTCATTGACTTGGTTGAACTCACCAATACTTTAGTGCCTTCACCAAAAACATACTCCACTGCACGGGCTTCTGCAATATCGCCAACTTGCGTTGAAGTACCATGAGCATTGATGTAGCCCACTTGCTCTGGTGAAACATCCGCATCTTTCAGGGCGTTTTGCATGGCTAAAGCGGCACCTGCACCATCTTCAGGTGGTGATGTCATATGGTACGCATCGCTGCTCATGCCAAAGCCAACAACTTCCGCATAGATTTTTGCACCGCGTTTTTTGGCGTGTTCATACTCTTCAAGTACGACAATACCTGCACCATCGCCCAGCACAAAACCATCACGATCTTTATCCCAAGGCCGGCTTGCGGCTTGAGGCTCATCGTTACGGGTTGATAACGCTCGTGCCGCCCCGAATCCGGCAACACCAAACTCAGTACTCGCTTTTTCTGCACCACCTGCCAGCATAATGTCAGCATCATTATAGGCAATGATGCGAGCTGCATGGCCGATATTGTGTACGCCAGAAGTACAGGCAGTTGCAATGGAAATGCTCGGACCACGCAGACCATAAAGGATGCTCAAATGGCCTGCCACCATATTGATGATGGTTGAAGGTACAAAGAATGGGCTGACCTTACGAGGCCCCGCCGATAATAATGTACCGTGATTCTCTTCAATCAGACCCAAGCCACCAATACCAGAACCAATAGCAGCACCAAAGCGGCTAGCATTGGCTTCTGTTACTTCGATTCCTGCATCTTCAATAGCTTGTTTGCCCGCAGCAATACCATATTGAATGAAGAGATCCATCTTCCGGGCTTCTTTGCGCGAAATATTGAAATCTTCATGATTAAAATTCTTCACCACACCCGCAAATTTAGTTGCATGGTTAGCGGTGTCAAAATGTTCGATAAGGCAGATACCACTCTGTCCGGCACAAACAGCATTCCAGGAAGACGCTACTGTATTGCCGACAGGAGATAACATGCCTAGTCCGGTCACGACTACTCGACGCTTAGACACGGTTATCCTCCAGGGAGGGAAAAAATTTAGGACGAAAAACATAGGCGGTCGAACGACCGCCTAGGTATGTGTGCTTATTTACCTGCGTTTTCAACGTAGTCAATAGCAGCCTGAACTGTAGTGATTTTTTCAGCTTCTTCGTCTGGGATCTCGATATCGAACTCTTCTTCCAGAGCCATTACCAGTTCAACTGTGTCAAGAGAATCAGCGCCCAAGTCATCAACAAATGAAGCTGTGTTCACAACTTCTTCCTCTTTAACACCCAGTTGTTCAACGATGATTTTCTTAACGCGTTCGTCGATAGTGCTCATACTATTAAATTTCCTATCAAAACTCGCTTCTGCGATGGTTTTCGTAGTTTATAAAATACAGGAAAAGATGCAACCAAATCCCGGCTGGTCGAACCACAATTTGCTTTTTTTGCACAAAAAATACATCAAAAACAGTGGGTTCGCTCATTTTTTAGATCATGTACATGCCACCATTGACATGTAATGTTTCACCCGTGATGTAAGCGGCCTCGTCAGAAGCAAGAAACGCTACAGCACTGGCAATTTCTTTTGCATCACCAAGACGATTTGCAGGTATTTCAGCAGCAATGCCCGCACGTTGTTCGTCTGTCAACGCTCTGGTCATATCCGTTTCAATAAAACCAGGTGCAACAACGTTAACAGTGATGCCACGGGAAGCGACTTCACGAGCCAATGATTTACTAAAACCAATAACTCCTGCTTTCGCTGCCGCGTAATTCGCCTGCCCTGCATTTCCCATCGTTCCAACCACAGAACCGATAGAAATAATACGCCCATAACGTTTTTTCATCATAGAACGCATTACTGCTTTTGACAGACGAAAAATCGAAGAAAGATTGGTGTCAATAATATCTTGCCACTCATCATCTTTCATGCGCATCAACAAGTTATCACGAGTGATGCCTGCATTATTAACTAAAATGTCTATTTCACCAAATTCGGCACGAATATTCGATAGTGCATTTTCAATGGATTCTGAATCTGTGACATTCAGTACAAAACCTTTGCCTTTATCACCTAGGAAGGCACTGATCGCTTCAGCTCCCTTCTCACTGGTTGCAGTGCCAACAACACATGCACCACGTTCAACCAATAATTCTGCAATTGCGCGACCTATGCCACGGCTGGCGCCAGTGACCAGTGCAATTTTTCCATCAAAGCTCATGTTTTCCTCAGTCATTTATTCAGAGCAACTGTGAGTGATGATACATCATTTACTGTTACAGCACTTAAAGTATCAACAATACGTTTCGTTAGTCCGGTGAGTACCTTACCTGGTCCGATCTCTAACAGTTGTCCAATTCCCTGTTCAGCAATATATTCAACTGATTCTGTCCAACGCACCGGATTATACAACTGACGAACCAAGGCGTCTCGAATAGCATCGGCAGATTCTTCTACTTTTACATCGACGTTATTCACGACAGGGAACTGTGGCTGATTAAACACAACTTTTTGCAATGCAACCGCCAATTGCTCAGCGGCGGATGTCATCAGTGCGCAGTGCGAAGGCACGCTAACAGATAACGGCAACGCGCGTTTGGCACCTGCGGCCTTGCATGCCGCGCCCGCACGCTCTACAGCTTCTTTTTCACCGGCAATAACAACCTGCCCAGGTGAATTAAAATTAACCGGTGAAACAATCTGGCCTTGTGCTGACTCTTCACATGCCTTTGCAATAGATTCATTATCTAAACCGATAATGGCATACATTGCCCCTTGCCCTTCGGGTACCGCTTCCTGCATCAATTTTCCACGCAATTCAACAAGTTCAATCGCTTGCTGGAACCCAATGACACCCGCACAGACCAGCGCAGAATATTCGCCAAGACTATGCCCTGCCATCATGGAAGGTGCTTTACCACCTTTCTCCAGCCATACACGCCAAATTGCTACCGAAGCTGCCAGTAACGCAGGTTGGGTTTTCCAAGTCTTATTCAGTTCTTCTACAGGCCCTTGCTGAACTAATGTCCATAAATCATATCCCAAAACCGCAGAGGCCTCTGCGAACGTCTGTTCAACCAGTGGAAATTCTGCGGCTAAATCTGCCAACATACCCAGAGATTGAGAACCTTGACCGGGAAACACCATTGCAAAATCAGACATGTTTATTTTCCTGTTGAATTAAAAACGTACCAGCGCTGAGCCCCAGGCAAAGCCACCGCCAAATGCTTCAAGTAAAATAAGTTGACCGCGTTGGATCCTTCCATCGCGTACCGCTTCATCGAATGCTGTCGGAACAGATGCTGCCGAGGTGTTGCCATGACGATCCAGCGTCACGACCACTTTATCCATTGTCATATCTAGTTTTTTGGCCGTTGCCGAAATGATACGCAAATTCGCCTGATGAGGGACGAGCCAATCAAGCTGAGAGTGGAGCAAATTATTGGCTTCTAATGTTTCATCAACAATATTTGCTAATTCACGAACAGCAACTTTAAAGACTTCATTGCCAGCCATCGTCACATATTCTGGTGTATCACATTTCACCCGGCTTTGATGAGACAATGACAGTAAATTGCCATGACGTCCATCAGCATGCAGATGTGTGGATAAGATGCCCGGTTCCTCTGAAGCCCCGACGACCATGGCTCCCGCCCCATCGCCGAAAAGGATCACCGTACTGCGATCTTCAGGATCGAGAACCCTTGAAATAATGTCAGAACCGATCACCAGGGCATGTTTAGCCGCACCCGTCTTAATAAATTTATCGACCACGCTCAACGCGTAAGTAAAGCCAGCACATGCAGCCGCAACATCAAAAGCTGCAACACCTTGAATGCCCAATAATTGCTGAATTTGGCAAGCCGCACTTGGGAAGGCGTGAGTTGAGCTTGTTGTCGCGACAACGATGAGGTCAATTTGTGTTTTATCGATGCCAGCCATTTCAATGGCTTTTTCAGCCGCATTGAAACCCAAAGTGGCAACATTTTCATCTTCTGCGGCAATACGACGTTCACGAATGCCCGTCCGGGTGACAATCCACTCGTCAGACGTCTCTACCATTTTTTCTAAATCTGCGTTAGTACGCACCTGCGCAGGCAAATAACTGCCCGTACCTAAGATCTTTGTATACATTTATGCTATTCACTCTTGGGTAATACTGCATCCAGCCGGGCAGCGATTCTGTCAGGAACCTGTTTCTCTACCGCTTGAATGGCCTGATCAATTGCAGCCTTAAAAGCGCGTTCATTGGCAGCACCGTGACTTTTTATGACGATGCCACACAATCCTAATAGCGTTGCCCCGTTATACTGGTCAGGGTTTAAATGGCCAAACCGCTTGGTTACCTGTTTTAGCAACCATTTCTTGAATATCTTCATCTTGAATAGTTTCATTAACCAAGATGATTTTTTCTGCTGACCATCCGGTGACTTTATCAGAGATAAAAACACCCTGATCACACCTTCCATTGTTTTTAGCGTAACATTACCTGCGAAGCCGTCACATACGAGCACATCTGTTTTCCCCGTCAGTAACTCATTTCCTTCCACATACCCTATGTAATTAATCGCAGGGGCATTGCGCAAGGTTATAGCGGCTTCGCGGATATTATCCAGCCCTTTGGATTCCTCTTCCCCGATATTGAGTAGTGCAACACGTGGATTATCCACCCCTGCAACATACTCTGCCATCACCGCGCCCATAATCGCAAACTGCACTAACATGCGGCTATTACAATTAATGTTAGCGCCTAAATCTAATACAACGGTCTTCTGCTGTTTTAGATTAGGAATGACTGTCATTAATGCAGGCCGCTCAATGCCTTCAATGGATTTCAGCATCATTTTAGCCAATCCCATCAATGCACCTGTATTTCCCGCGCTGACACAAGCCTGTGCCTTGCCCGATTTCACTAAGTCCAGGGCTATACGCATCGAAGTACCGTGGCTGGAACGAATAGCCTGAGATGGCCTTGCATCGCTGGAAACGACATGTTCCGCAGGGACAATTTGCAAACGACTAAGCTGCTCGGCATTTTGATTTGCAAGCAAGGGAAAGATGGTTTCGGGATTACCGACCAACAATAGCTTCAATTGTGGATTAGATGCCAGTGCCTGCAATGCAGCAGGCACCGTGACGCGAGGACCAAAGTCCCCGCCCATAGCATCTAACGCTAAGGTTAGATTAGCCAAGATATCAACTTGCTAATGGTTAGCTGAATTACTTGTTGATTACCTTGCGGCCACGGTAATAGCCATCAGCAGTCACGTGATGACGCAGGTGAGTTTCACCGGAAGTTTTGTCTACAGAGACAAGTGTTGCAGTCAGTGCGTCATGAGAACGACGCATACCACGCTTAGAACGAGTTGGTTTATTTTGTTGTACGGCCATTGACCTTACTCCTTAAGTACTTTTCTTTAAACTGGCTAATACGGAAAATGGGTTTGGTTTTTCTGCTTCAGGAGGCAGTGCACCAAACACCATGTCCGCGTCGGACACTTCACAGTGTTCAGAATCATGTACCGGAAACGCCGGCAGAGAGAGAATTATTTCATCTTCAATCATTGCCAGCAAATCTATTTCGCCAAATTCGTTAACGTTTATTGGCTCATATTCTTCCGGTAATGCTTCAGCCTGTTCGTCATTGACGATCGGGCTAAAACAATACGTTGTGTGAACATGATGACTGAAATTACTGCCACAACGCTGGCAAGCAAGCGTAACATCCACATCGGAATGCCCCTTTACTATTGCCAGACGCTGATTATCAATTTGAAATGATAATGAGCTATCTACATCACCATCCACACTGACCACAGATTCCGCAATACGAGAAACTTGCCCAGCAGAGTAGCTACCGTGGTAATCCAATCTTTTCTGGGCTGCTCGAAGCACATCAATGGTCAGGGGTAATTTTACCTTCTGCATAAGGCGCGCATATTATCTTTGTAGTGAGACATAGTCAAAGAAAAAGGCCAAACATCTGTGCCTTTCCGACAAATATTCGCTTATTAAGCGGCATATAGTTTAAAATGCCCACAAATATTTCTCTACGTATTTTATGGAAAAATGATGCTTCCGATTGTTTTATCATCAACTTCTGAATATCGCCGCCTATTGTTGGAAAAATTGGGGTTACCTTTTACTTGTGCTTCCCCTGATATTGATGAAAGCCCGCTGGAAAATGAAAGTCCAAAACAATTGGTCATGCGGCTGTCACAGGCAAAAGCCAGTGCATTACAGCGGGAACATGCCAGTCATCTGATTATAGCGTCGGATCAAATTTGTGTTTTAGATAACAAAATTACCGGCAAACCCCATAACTTTGAGAATGCTTTCTTGCAACTGAAAAAAGCCAGTGGAAAATGTATCACTTTTTATACCGGCATTACGTTACTTAATAGCAAAACCGACGAGGTTGATACTCGTTGTGAACTATTTCATGTCTATTTCAGAGATCTTACCGAAACAGAAATCATTCATTATTTAAACAAAGAAAAGCCTTTCAATTGCGCTGGTAGCTTCAAAAGTGAAGGCTTAGGCATTACATTATTTGAAAAACTTGATGGCAAAGATCCGAACACACTTATCGGCTTACCACTCATCACTTTGACAGAGATGCTTATCCGTCAGGGGATAAACCCACTGACGGTACGTTCTCAATGATGAGTATGCCGCAGTATTTTTAAACAATTCCGCAACCTATCGTCCATTGGGGCTTCGAAACGCAACGTTTCCCCCGTGGATGGATGGGTAAATTTTAATGAGCTGGCATGTAGGAACAATCGGTTAAGCCCTGTTGCCACAAGCTGTGCATCAAATGCCCTATCGCCATAACGATCGTCAAATGCAATGGGATGACCGGCATGTAAAGCATGCACGCGGATCTGGTGGGTTCGCCCCGTCACCGGACTTGCCCGCACCAAGGTCGCAAACGCATATCGTTCTTCAACTTTAAAACGGGTTTCAGACGGTTTGCCTTCCTGGCTGACTTTAACCACCCTTTCCCCACTTTGCAGGAGGTTTTTCAACAAGGGCGCTTCCACGACTTTACAATGAGATTGCCATTGCCCGCGCACTAATGCCAAATAGTCTTTCTGCATCTGTTTCAAGCGTAATTGTTCATGCAGTGCCCGCAATGCAGAACGCTTTTTCGCAATCAACAAAATGCCCGATGTATCGCGATCAAGCCGATGCACCAGTTCAAGGAAACGCGCTTCAGGACGCAAGGCCCGTAACCCTTCTATCACGCCAAAACTCAGGCCGCTGCCCCCATGTACTGCGGTTCCCGAAGGTTTGTTCATGACTAAAATATGGTCATCTTCATACAAGATACACTCTGCCAGGGCAGCAACCTTATCCAGCTTGGCAGAAACCAGGGTTTCTTGCTTTTCTGCGACTCTCACTGGCGGTATCCTGATGACATCACCTGCTGCCAATTTATATTCAGGCTTGATTCTTCCTTTATTGACCCGAACTTCACCTTTACGCAAGATCCGATAGATCATGCTCTTAGGTACACCTTTTAAACGGGCCAGCAAAAAATTATCCACTCGCTGACCTGCCTCATCGTCATCAATCGTGACAAACTGTACAACTTGATTATTTGTTTTCATGGGCAAGATTCTAATAATCCAACAAACAGAGCGCTACTCATTTTTAAATATGTCTAAATAATATTCATTTTTCCTATTTCATTATTTCAAATGTCTTAGGATAAAGACTAAAGATTAACAACTTATCACTATTTCCTAATAAAAAACCCGTAAAGCGATAAAGTCACCTTGCTATCACCCCAATAGCAATGGAATAATGCTTTCTGGCCACGGTTTACTAAACTATGAATGGCAAGATTGAAATTGTTTGTTGTCTGTTTGATTGAGCAAAAACGCAGCAATGGCGTAAGACGTAATGTTTGATCAAACAATTTATGGGCTGCGGGTGGCAGCTTACTGGATTGGGTAAAATCTGTACCAATTTATTACAGCATCCCAATAAAGAGTACTGTGTTCAAATGAAATTCAGACTCACCGACAAATAGGCGCCTCTATACAGACGATAGCCGTGAGGCTGGCGGTTTTGTAAAAGACACGAGGTCATCGGTAACCAGATAGCTCACCTCTTTTTTACTCGCAGCTCTATATTAATGTAAAAAATAATGAGTAAGTTAGAATGAAAAGAATGTTAATCAACGCAACCCAGCAGGAAGAGTTGCGTGTTGCCCTTGTTGACGGGCAACGTCTTTATGATTTGGATATTGAAAGCCCTGGCCATGAGCAGAAAAAGGCAAATATATATAAAGGTAAAATTACTCGAATTGAACCTAGCCTGGAAGCTGCTTTTGTTGATTACGGGGCGGAGCGTCACGGTTTCCTACCCATAAAAGAAATTGCTCGCGAATATTTCCCAAATAATTATCACTCTCATGGTCGCCCTAACATTAAGGATATTCTTAAAGAAGGCCAGGAAGTCATCGTCCAAGTTGATAAAGAAGAACGGGGCAATAAAGGCGCTGCTTTAACCACTTTTATCAGTTTGGCGGGCAGCTATCTGGTTCTGATGCCAAATAACCCAAGGGCAGGAGGAATTTCTCGCCGCATTGAAGGTGATGATCGCATCGAATTAAAAGAAGCGCTCTCTTCCCTTGAAGTGCCGGAAGGAATGGGGCTTATCGTTCGCACCGCTGGCGTTGGTAAATCTGCCGAAGCCTTGCAGGGTGACCTGAACTTCCGCCTGAAACATTGGGAAGCCATCAAAAAAGCCGCAGACAGCCATCCTGCCCCCTTCCTGATCCATCAGGAAAGTAATGTTATCGTGCGCGCATTCCGTGACTACCTGCGCCCGGACATTGGGGAAATTTTGATTGATAACCCCAAAATCCTTGATTTGGCACGCCAGCATATCACCGCGCTGGGACGCCCTGATTTTGCCAGTAAAATCAAACTTTACAGTGGCGAAGTCCCGCTGTTCAGCCATTATCAAATAGAGTCGCAAATCGAATCGGCCTTCCAGCGTGAAGTGCGGTTGCCTTCCGGCGGCTCTGTGGTCATCGATACGACAGAAGCCCTGACGGCAATTGATATCAACTCATCCCGTTCAACTCGTGGGGGTGATATTGAAGAAACCGCGTTTAATACCAACCTGGAAGCCGCTGATGAAATTGCACGTCAATTGCGCCTACGTGACCTTGGTGGCCTTATTGTTATCGATTTCATCGACATGACCCCTGTACGCCATCAACGCGAAGTTGAAAATCGGCTGCGTGATGCTGTGCGCCAAGATCGCGCCCGTATTCAAATTGGCCGAATTTCCCGTTTTGGCTTACTAGAGATGTCGCGTCAGCGTTTAAGCCCATCTCTGGGTGAATCCAGCCACCATGTTTGTCCTCGTTGTAGCGGCACCGGAACGATCCGTGATAACGAATCACTGTCCCTGTCCATTCTGCGCTTAATCGAAGAAGAAGCACTGAAAGAAAACACCCATCAGGTTCATGCGATTGTTCCTGTGCAGATTGCTTCCTACTTACTGAATGAAAAACGTCAGGCGGTCAGCGCTATTGAACATCGTCAAGGCGGGGTTGGGGTTGTCATTGTTCCGAATGATCAAATGCAGTCTCCGCATTTCTCTGTTTTACGTGTACGTAAAGGCGAAGAGATTTCAGCTTTAAGCTATTTACTTCCACAACTGCATGAAGCAGAAATGTTAAATGTTCAGGATGATGTTCAACATGAACGCAAGCGTCCAGAGCAACCTGCTATTTCAACTTTTGATCTGCCAGCAGAAACAGCCGCACCGGCGGCAGTAAAAGCAAAAACAAAAGAGAAAAAAGCAGTAGACACTCAGCAGAAGCCAACAGAAAACCCCGGTTTGCTCAGTCGGTTCTTAAGTGCCCTGAAAAAGATGTTCAGTGGCGAAGAAGAAAAACAAACCGAAGAAAGGGACAAAAAATCTTCTGGCAATGATAATCGCCGTCCATCAGAGCGTCGTAACTCTCGCCGTCAGAATCAACGCCGCGAACGTCCCGAAAGTGATGCACGCAATAACCGTGAGCGCGATGAACAGCGGAAGAGCCGTAATGCTCAGCAGAAAAATAATGTTCAAGACAGCACGGAGATGGATAACGAAGCTCGTGAAGCACAGCAGCAGCAACGCCGTGAACAACGGGTTGAACGTCAACGTCGTCGTCAAGAAGAAAAACGTCAGCAACAACTGGAAACTAAAGCTCAACAGACACCTACTCAACCTGACATGGTCGAAGAAGAAGTTGAAGAGCGCCAGCCAGTTATGCCTCGCCGTCAACGCCGTCAGCTTGAGCAAAAAATCCGTATCACTGACGGAGTGAAGCAAGAAGCTAATGTTGTGGCCTTACCCGCAGTGCTGCCTGAATCTGCACCAGAAAACGCCGGCAAAGAGACAAAAGCGTCTGTACCCGCCGTTATTGCTACTGGTGTTGAGGCCGCCAACCAACCTGCGATGCCACAAAATACGGTTGCACAAAACGCTGCTTCCCTGCCGGTTGCTTCACAACCAATCGCGTCACAAATTATTACCTCACAAAACAATGAGCAGCAAGATAACACAATGCCGCGTCGTTCACGCCGTTCTCCACGCCACCTGCGTGTCAGCGGTCAACGTCGCCGTCGCTACCGCGATGAACGCAATCTGACTCAATCGCCGGTTCCATTGAAAATGGCTGTCGTATCACCAGAACTGGCATCAGGTAAAGTGTGGGTTCGTTATCCTGTGACGCCTGTCAGCGTTGTTGAATCTGAAATTCCCGCTTCTGTTAATGTCATTAACGAAACGGTTGTTGAAGAAAAAACCACACCTGTACAACAGGAAAACGTGATTCTGATGCCATCAATCACAGAATCAGCATCAATGACAACAGTGCCTCACGTTGAAATAATCGATGATGCTTCTACCGTGCTATCCGCAGCACCGGAATTAGACAGCGCTAAGATTTCTCAACCAGAAAACGTGGAACCGGTTATCAACCATGATGAAAAACATCAGCCGGAAGTGTCAGAAGTTTTAGCTGATAAAGGAACACTTATTCCAGTATCACCTGATTCTGAAGAAACACGTCACACAGTCGATTCCATCATTGTGACGCCTATTGTTGAACAAGAACATCATGAAGAACAACCCACTGACGCAACGGAAATATGCGCTAAGGCAGAGGAAGTTAAGACGGAAGAGACAAAAGTTATTGAGTCTTCGATTATCGTGGAAAAAAATCAACACGCTTATTCTCCAATGACGAAGGCACCGGCACCAGCAAATAGGGTGAATCCGCCAGTTATTATCACTGAATGGCAACGCCCTGCTTATCCATTTAAAGGAAAAGGCGGTGCAGGCGGGCATTCTGCAACGAGTATTGCCACCTCTGCCATGTCTAAGCCACAGCCATTCGAATAATCGGATTGCGGTAATTTTATGGTGAAATGGCTCCCTGATTGGGGGCCATTTTTTTATTCACCCTTGTTTATTTAAGAGGGTTAATTTTATGGAGGATTTGCTGTCTATGAAACCCTGGCTCATTTTTGGTGCTGGAAAAGGTGTCGGACGCCATTTAGTTACGATTGCCCTAAAACAAAATCGGCCTGTCACGGCTTTAATTCGTAATGCACAACAAGCAGTGGAACTCAGTGCAGTAGGCGTTAACGTTATACATGGCGATGCTTGTGACAGAGAAAGCATAGAAAAAGCGATTGCTCAAGCGGGAGAAAACCCGGTAGTTTTCTCTACGATTGGCGGAGGAAATGCCGATCACTATGGGAATATGGCAATAATAGATGCCTTAGAGCAAGCACAAATTTCCCGCATGTTATTAGTCACTTCCATTGGATGTGGTGAAAGTTGGAAGTCATTATCAGCACGGGCCAAATCATTATTTGGTCAGTCTGTCAGATACAAATCACTGGCTGAAAGTTACCTGCAAACCAGCACATTGGATTTTACCATCATCCGCCCTGGCGGACTGACAGATCAATCCGGCACCGGACATTGCAAACGTTATCAAGCAGAAATTCATGGCATGGTCAGCCGGGAGGATGTGGCAAATCAATTGGCACAAATGGCGGAAGATGAACAAACTTATGACCAAATTTATGCCTTAGTTGATCCTGAACTCAAGCCACATTGGAACTAAAACCAAAAAACAACCACGCCATTGGGCGTGGCTGTTTTCACCCACTAAAATTTTCACTCACTAAAAGTTACTTCACGCCACCATCCATTGCCTTAAGTTTCTTAGATAACTCACGGCGTTCTTTAGATAGCTCGGCATTTTTGATGATATATTCATCAACGCGTTCTTCATAATCACTGCGCATATGGGCAATAATGCCTTGAATATCTTCAATCGACATGCCGGGCTTTATGTAGTCACCCAAGTTATCAAGCAGGAGGACACGTTTTTGGTTATCCCGGATCTTTTTCTCATTGTCTACAATTTCGCGCTGTAATTTGTTTTTACGACGAAATATACGCACAAACTCCAGTACATTGTGGAATGTTGGTTTATTTGTGTTGTCCATTTTTTACACCTTTTTTAATCAGACCGATAATTTCTTATGCTAACTACACAATACAATTTCAAGCAGCGCATAGACAAGTCAGTTTCAACAATTTATTGATCAAACTATTGTTCAAATCCACGATATAGTTATCCATACCCAATCATTCAGATCCGTCATAATATGGTTTACCATGTACAGCACATAGTAATACTGAAATAGTAATACCAAGATTGGCGACAACGAAGAGTACACAACCTTGAATACCCGTAAAGAAAACCAGAGTTTCTACTTCCATGATTATGAAACCTTTGGTAAGCATCCGGCCTTGGATCGCCCCGCACAATTTGCAGGAGTTCGCACCGACAGTGATTTTAATATCATTGAAGAGCCTTTAGTGGTGTATTGTGCTCCCGCTGATGATTATCTTCCCGACCCTGAAGCTGTCATGATCACGGGAATTACCCCTCAGTTGGCCTTGAAAAACGGCGTCAATGAAGCTGAATTCACCCGACAAATCCATGACGCGTTCAGCAAACCCAATACCTGTATTCTTGGCTACAATAACATTCGTTTTGATGACGAAGTCAGCCGTAATATTTTTTACCGTAACTTTTACGACCCTTATGCCTATAGCTGGCAAAAAGGCAATTCCCGCTGGGATTTGCTTGATGTATTGCGTGCCTGCTATGCCTTGCGTCCGGAAGGGATTGTCTGGCCAGAGAATGAAGATGGACTACCCAGCTTCAAACTGGAACATCTGACAAAAGCCAATGGTGTTGAGCATACTCATGCGCATGATGCCATGTCCGATGTTTATGCCACTATTGCCATGGCCAAGTTGGTGAAAAAAGCCCAACCTAAGCTATTTGATTACTTTTTCCAGTTAAGAAATAAACAGAAAATCAGCAATCAAATTGATATTCCACAAATGAAACCTCTGGTACATGTATCAGGCATGTTTGGGACTCTGCGCAGCAATATTAGCCTTGTCGCGCCTTTGGCATGGCATCCGAGTAACCGCAATGCGGTTATCATGTGCGATCTGGCCGGTGATATCACGCCACTTCTGCAACTCAGCGCAGAGGAATTACGCGAGCGTTTATATACCCGGCGGGATGAATTACGGCCCGATCAAAGCCCGGTCCCGATTAAACTGGTGCATATTAATAAATGCCCAATCATTGCACCAGAAAATACCTTGCGGCCAAAAGATGCCGAGCGGGTCGGATTAGATCGCAACCAATGTGAACAAAATTTGGCTATCCTGCGCAATCATCCGCAAATCAGAGAAAAAGTTGTTGAACTGTTTTCTGATCCAGACGTGTTCCCAGAATCTGATAATATCGATACTAAACTTTATAGCGGTTTTTTCAGTGATGCTGATAAAACCGCAATGGAAATTATCAGAGAAACATCGCCCCAGAACTTACCTGCCCTGGATTTAACATTCCAGGATGCGCGCATTAAGCCGCTGTTATTCCGCTATCGCGCGAGAAACTACCCAGCAACACTGGATGATGACGAGCAACAACGCTGGTTGCGTTATCGTCAGGATACGTTAACACCGGAAAGTATCAGCCAATATCTTGCAACGATTGAAAGACTTTTTGCTGAATATCAGTCTGATGAAGAAAAGTGCCGTCAGTTAAAAGCATTGGTTAATTACGCAGTGCAATTAGCTGAATAAAAGCTATAGATATTAAGATTCGTTTAATCATAGAAAAAGACAAACAGCAATGTGTTGTCTTTTTCTATTTTGAATTCGTTATAAAGGCAAACTAATCCTGTTGATGCTCAACAACGTGGCAACCGCATTCTTCTCCCCAATGTTTCAGCTTAGACGTTTTACCTATCCCCGGATTTAAGCTGTTGGTCGGATCAGTCATTTGATAGAAACGCTTAAGCTGTGGTTTGGCTTTATATAAATGACCCACGTTGTGTTCAGCGGGGTACTCTGCCCCACGTTGATTCAAAATTTCCAGCATTTTTGCTTTTAGGGCATGAACATCGGTGCCTTTTTTGACGATATAGTCTTGATGAAATACATGACACATAAAATGGCCATAATAAAGCCGGTGAACCAACGCTTTATTAATTTCGGCCGGCAAAGTCTCAAACCATTCTCGATCATTACGGCGCAAGGCAATGTCCAATGCCAAAATATCTTCCACTTCATGACTATGAACAGCTTGGTAACGGATTGCAGCCCCTGCGGCGGCAAAACGGTGTAAGAATGCTTTTGCACCTTCTGCTGGAGTACAAGCAAAATATTCTCCATCCGCTTGTTTAAAGTAACTTTCCAGCCACTCACTCGCCTCCTTAATTCCCTCACCTGACATTTTCAACATTAAGTGATGTTCAAAGCGGTTCCGGTACTCTTTCAGGCGTTCGGGTAAATGCGAGGGCAATAAGCGGCTCAATCCCTGCATAATACGATCGGTTAGATGTGAGGGTAAAAACGGCACTTTATCTAATATGGCATCGGCCCGTCCTTTCAAATTGAAAAACATCGGCATTTTATCTGTACCGAGTTTATCAATCATAACAAAGGTGTCTTTCCCATAGATTTCTGCGATATCAAATATATCCCGATGCATGTATTCCCCGGCAACGGGCAAGTGCTGGAAATTCGATAAAATATGACGACGTAACTCCGTCAATACATCAGGTTGATGGGTTCCGATGTAGAAAACTTGCGAAGAGGACTCTGCGGGGAAAGTATCAAGACGGACGGCAAAAACAACTAATTTACCCGCACAACCTGAGGCTTCAAACAACCTGCGCTCATCCGCATTGAACCGTGATGGCGTGCCTGCATCAACATCACGGACACGCTGTGAATATTCATGATCAGAGGCCACGTTGTCATTGCGCTGAATATCTTCGGTTCGGTAACGTTGCTCTTCCAGACAAGTCAAAATATCTTCAGGCTGATCACCCAACGATATTCCCAAGTGATTAATCAGCTCAGCTTCTCCCTTTTCATTGACACGTCCATAGAGTGCCATTTCGGTATAAGCTGGCCCACGCTGCACCAAAGAACCGCCTGAGTTATTGCAAATCCCCCCAATAACAGAAGCCCCAATACAGGACGAACCAATCACGGAATGCGGTTCACGTCCCAATGGTTTCAATACCTTTTCTAAATGCCACAGTGTACTCCCCGGAAAGGCAATAACTTGGTTCGTTGATTGAAGGATCTGGATTTTATCCATGCGTAAGGTGTTAATAATGACGATATCGCGGTCGTAATTATCACCACTCGGTGTAGAACCTTCCGTTAACCCGGTATTGGCTGCCTGCATCAGAATAATTTTATCGGCATTAACACAGGCTTTGAATACTTGCCACTGCTCCAATAATGACCCCGGAAAAACAACCGCAAGGGCATTCCCTTGTCCAGAACGAAAGCCTTTACGGTAACGCTCCGTTTTTCGGGGTTCAGCGAGAATATGAGTAGCGCCAACAATATGGGTGAGAACAGCAATGAATTGCTGATTTTGAGGGTTTTTAGCATCATTCATAATCGTTTTCTTACCTTACGAGAGCCAAGCAAACGTGCTCTTAATGAAATCAGGTATGGCGAATTTTTATTATATGATGTCTTTTGATAAGTTTTGTATAATTTCTATGCTTTTTTATTCAATTAAAATGAAAACAGCACCCAACGGTGCTGTTTCACAAAAAGTATCAGTGTATTCTTCATGTTCAAACAGCAGCCTTACCCGCCGCCGTTTAAAATCTCTCTTTTATTATGACTCACTGAACTGAGGCATTGGCTGCCGGAAGCTACGTGTCAGGAAAAACATGTAAATAAGGCCAATTCCTGCCCAAATCAAACCTAACTCCATCGATTTTGCTTCCAGATTCACCCACAAGACCCCGACTGTCGCTGCACCAAATAGTGGCAGGATCAGGAAATTCAAGGTGTCTTTCAATGTACAGTTACGACGCTCACGAATATAGAATTGAGAGATAACCGACAAGTTAACAAAAGTAAATGCGACCAACGCACCGAAATTGATCAATGCTGTGGCTGTCACCAAATTCAAGCAACCCGCTAAAAGAACAACAATCCCAACCAATATGACATTGATTGCCGGAGTACGCCATTTCGGGTGAACATAAGCAAATACTTTCTCAGGCAGCACGCCATCACGCCCCATCACGTACAGTAAACGGGATACCCCTGCATGTGCAGCCATACCGGAAGCCATTACCGTGACACTAGAAAATATGAGAATAACGTACTGGAACAACGAGCCAGCAACATACAACATAATTTCTGGCTGAGAAGCATCCGGGTTTTTAAACCGGGAAATATCCGGGAAATAGAGTTGTAGAAAATAAGACACTGCGATGAAGATAACACCACCAATTAATGCGGTCAGGAAAATCGCTTTAGGAACAACCTTACCTGCATTTGGTGTTTCTTCAGACAAAGAGCTAATACCATCAAACCCAAGAAATGAGAAGCAAAGTATCGTCGCGCCAGTAATCATCGGAATTAATCGCGCTTCTTCTGATGTAAATGGCTGAATGCTCAGTAACGTACCGGCACCTTCCCCATGATAAACACCACGGATCATCAGTCCGACAAGTATTGCCATAACAGCAATCTGAACAATCACAACGATGCTATTGATATTCGCAACAACATTGATGCCACACAAATTGAAGGCGGTCGTAATCACAGCCAGCATGATCACAAAAACCCATGGATCAATACCCGGAAACAGAGCCTGTAGATAAATCGTTGCCAATAAGACATTAATCATCGGCATTAACAGATAGTCCAGTAAAGACGACCAACCGACCATAAATCCAAGATGGGGGTTCATTGATTTTTGTACGTAAGTATAAGCAGAACCCGCCGACGGAAAGCGTTTTACTAATTTTCCATAACTTAACGCTGTAAATAAAACCGCGATCAATGCAATAGCATAAGAGGTCGCAACGTGCCCGCCGGTCAAACCAGAAACAATACCAAATGTATCAAAAATAGTCATTGGCTGCATATAGGCAAGGCCCATCATGACGACTTGAAACAGAGTCAATGTTCTTCTCAGTTGAACGCGGTTGTCAGCACTGGTTTGGTTCATACCAAGTGCGCTAGCAGTAGTGGTGGTATTATGCAACATGAGCAAAATCTCCCATAACTTCGATCTGGGTATTGATACAACTACTTAATCGATAGTTACTGGGCTGACTTCGCATCTGTCTATAAACAGAAAAGAAAGAAGAATTGGAATAAGGCAAATTGACAGAGGGACATGCCCCATAGTCATCGTTGCAGCAACGAGCGCCAATTGGCACCAGTGCAAAAGAGAATAATTGCTCCATGTTTGCATTCCTCAGTACAGCAACCCAGTTTCAATGATGGTTGCTTATGGTCAATATCGATCCGGAACAGAATCCGGCCTCTTGGTGTTGTAAAAAATAACTCAAAGCAAAAAAAATAACTGGTGCATATTTACGCACCAGTTATTTTTTAGTGCACGTATTTTGCCTTTCAAGTCCAGAAATAGCAAGCGTGACGGCACTAAAAATTTATTATTTTTTACGACACTACAGAGCCTTATGGAGTTAGGCCCTTACTGAGTTAGTGCTGAAACTTAACGCCATCATATCCGTTGATTGGCTTTTGATAAGTTTTTAGCACAGAGAAGAACTCTTTGCCATTTAATTTGATTTTTTTGATAGTAAAAAATCGCCCCGCCATCATGAAATTGATGACGGGATGATTCTATATGAGGCTTAGATATTAGGTATAATGATTAATATTTATAAAAAAACAAATATTAATTAGAAGTCATAATTAATGCCAATATTGTAACGGCGACCATCCAGAACGGCATCATGGCTTTCTTCAGTCACTCGTTTGTCAAAAACATTATAAACTCCACCTAACAAGCGTAGATTCTTAGCTAAATTATAAGTCACGCCTAAATCGACAAAAGTATAAGAGGGAGTTCCATCTCTCATACTAGAGCGGTACTGATAATTCTTTGTTTTGCTGCGGAAATTAATGCGAGACCAAGTATCCAACTCAGGTAACGGCTGCCAGTTTAAGGTTGCATTTGCCATATGTGTTGGCATCTTGTTTAATGGCTGGCCGTTGAATTTACCACTTTTTTGCTCAGAATCAGTATAAGTATAGTTTGCTGCCAATGACAAACTTTCAACCACCTTCCAATTTAGGGTAGTTTCGATACCTCGAATATTGGCTTTATCAACATTTATCCGTTTGTTAATAAAATCATATTTATCTTTACCGATCTTACAATCCTTCTCGCAGCCTCTAATTTCAGTAATTTTATCTTTAAACGCAGTATTAAAAACGGTTACGCCAACATTAAGGTTATCTTGATTATTCCAGATAATACTAATTTCTTCATTAATACTTTTCTCTGGCTTGAGATCTGGATTCCCTAAGATCATTCCATTGCTGAACCGCCCACCGGTTGCTTGTCCCCAATTAGGCGCAACCTGTCTTATATCAGGGGAACGATAGCCTGTAGAGATCCCACCTTTAATCGTCCATTGCTCATCAGCATGCCAGACTCCATATAGACGAGGCGTCAAATGCGTACCGAAATTTTGATCCTTATCTAACCGGACTCCGCCAGTCAGGGCAAAATCATTCGTCATTTGCCATTCGTCTTCCAGAACGAGTGCCCAACTCCAGCGAGTTAATTTATTAACATTTTTGGCTGAAGGCAGCTTATTGCCATTATCTCGTAAATCCTCATAACGGTATTGGCCACCGACGCTAACTTTATGATCATCAAATACCAACGTTGTATGGTTATTGAATACCGTATCATTGTTTGTCATCTCACGTTCAGGATTACGAGATTCATCTCTTTGAATATAAGACGTCATGGCACCAAAGTCATAAACCCCCTGATGAGTAATAGAATAATTATTACGTTTATAACGACTTATGTCATTTTTACACGATTTTGGCTGACAGTCGCGAGTCTTGCCAATCGTTGAATCGCGATCTTGTTCATAGCGGCCAGCTTCAAAAGTAAAATCATTTTTCCCATCCGGCGTTAAAGAGACCGCCACTGCACCGTTACGCATCTCTTGCTCTCTAAATCCCCCTAAGAATTTATCTTCATTACGATGCGAATATAGGCCATTCACCCTCAATCCCAGTAATCCTTCAATAACTGGCCCGGCAGCATAAATACTATTCTGATAGCTATTCCCCGAATGTTTACTTTCGGTTAGGGTAGCATCTGCTCTCACACTTAAATGCCAGTCTTTCTGCGCCTTGCGGGTAATCACATTAATCACACCGCCCATAGCATCAGAACCATATAGCGAAGACATGGGTCCCCGTACCACTTCAATACGTTCAATGGCGGCCAACGGTGGTAACCACCCTTGTTCAATTCCCGAACCATCACTATTCGGACGAGTGCCACGTGTATCAACACGCTTACCATCAACCAAGATCATGGTATATTTGGACGACATACCACGAATACTGATATCGCTGCTGCTACCACCGCCAGTAACAACCACACCCGGTACATCTTTCAAGGCATCCGTCACATCACGATAGGCTTTAGTTTCCAGCTCTTCGCGGCTAACCACTGAAATAGAAGCAGGTGCATCTTCAATTTCTTGCTGGAAACCTGCGGCAGTGGTGACAACAATTTTATCTTCGCCATTATTAGCCGCTAAAACAGCACTGGATGAAATAGCGGCAATAATACCTAATACAACTTTTTTCTTTGCAAAAACAGCCATTCCCGACTCTCCAAACGGTAGAATAGAATTATTTAAACCAATATGGATAACCGACATACGCTCACAATACAGGGACAACTAATAACCCCTGTAAGTATTACATTTAATAAATGACACTTTAGTTCCACTAAAATGATTTATCGCTTTTATTATTTTAACTCGCTAATTCTGTCACTAAACCATCAATCAATACTTGTGGTATTCCCTGAGAACAACGTTCAATCCGGCCTTTAATACCATAAACCTCAGCCAAACTACTTGGCGTAATAACCTGTTCAGGTATACCTTGTGAAATTAAGTTACCTTTTTTTAGCATTAACACATGGTCACCATGACGCAATGCAATATTAATATCGTGGACAACAACAATGGTAATAATGTTACGGCGGCGCGTTTCACGGGCGACTAAATCCATGACATGGTATTGGTAATTTAAATCCAGCGCACTTAACGGTTCATCCAATAATAATAACGTCGGACGGCGAATTAATGATTGAGCCAATCCAACCAACTGCTTCTGACCACCCGATAATTGATCCAAATAGCTGAGTGCCAAATGCTCAATACCAAGCTGGCGTAACAGTTCCATGACCTCTTGTTCACATTGGCTATTACTCACGCCACCAGATGCCCGTTGGGCGACAATCACCGATTCCAATACATGAAGATGCACACCCGCGGGTAATGACTGAGGCAAATAAACCACGTTTTGGGCACGTTGGGCAAAATTCATCTTCATCAAATCCTGCCCGTTCAACAGCAATTCACCACTGGCTTTATTCAGCCCCGCCAGCGAACGCAGGAGTGTGGATTTACCACAACCATTCGGCCCTAGCAATACGGTGATTTGACCATGGGGCAATGAATTAACATCCAGATTTTCAATCACGGGATGTTTCGGATACCCTGCGTTCAACCCATTGATTTTTAGCCCCTGATTCATATATTCCCCTTATGACGTAAAACGATGCTAAGGAAGAAAGGCACACCGACCAACGATGTTACAATTCCAACCGGGATGATCACGCCCGGGATCAGGTTCTTAGAGGCAATGGAAGCCATTGATAAAACAAGTGCACCAATCAACGCACTCGCAGGCAGGAAGAAACGGTGATCTTCACCAAACATCATTCTGGCGATATGAGGAGCAATCAATCCAATAAATGCAATCGGGCCAACAAATGCAACCGCCAAGGCGGTCAGGATACTAATACGCAGCAAGGTTCCCAAACGAAGGCGGCTAATATTAATGCCAAAGCTGATTGCACGATCTTCTCCCAGACGCAATGCGGTCAGTTTCCAAGAATTGCTCATTGAGATAGGCATAATGACAGAGAAAACGAGTACCATAATACCCAATTTTTCCCACGTCGCCCTGCCAAGACTGCCCATTGTCCAGAAAACCAGCCCCTGTAAAGTGTCTTCCGTCGCGATAAATTGCATCATCGAAATCAACGATTCGAAGGTAAATACCATCGCAATGCCGAACAAAACAACGCCTGAGGTTGCCACTCTTGTCCAACGGGTAATGACATCAAGCATCAAGGCAGCTAATAATGCGAACAAAAAAGCATTTGCGGAAATAAACCACTGATCCGGGATCCCCGGTATGCCAATCCCAACCACAATCGCTAACGCTGCACCAAAAGAAGCAGCGTTGGAAACGCCCAAAGTAAATGGGCTGGCCAGCGGGTTATTCAGAATGGTCTGCATTTCAGCACCGGCCAATCCAAGTGATAAGCCGATCACTACCGCCATCAGGGCATAAGGTAATCGAATATCCCAAACAATCACCCGTGTTGCTGCATTAACACTTTCTGGTGAAACCAGTGTTTGCCAGAGGGTTTGCAGTGATAACCCTGATGGTCCCATTGTAAAATCCAGTACAATAGAAGTGCCAATCGCCAAAACGATGAATAATATCCATGCAACACGTCGGCGCAGGATATGACGATAATGTGCTTTTATGTCGCACTCATTTAATTGCTGTTTCACCATTGGCATAGGCTCGGTAGTGATACTCATTTTTATTACCTGTTACTGCTTATTTTTCGCTGACCCAATACGTGCCTACCGGCTCAATAGCCAAGAACTTATTATGAAGTTCTTTCAATGTTTGTTGCGGATCTAAATCAGCAAATTTTTCAGGATAGAACCATTTAGCGAAAACCTGAGCCACAACAACATTGTAAGGGGAGTTATAGTAGTGATGCCAAATACCGTAGCTACGCCCTTCCTTCACCGCAGTTAAATTATTGATACCTTTACGTTCAGTGATCTCTTTTAAGCCAGCACGAGCCGTATCGGCAGACGTTTGCGCGCCTATTTTGATCCCTTCGCCTTTGTCACCGGGATCTTGTGCACCACTTGCGATGTAAATATCAGGATCTTCTGCAATGACTTTTTCCAGATTCATGGTGCCCAATGGAGAAGGCAGGACTTCTTTGGCGATGTTTTTGCCGCCCGCCAAATCAATAAAGTTCCCCATATTGCCGTTACCTGCTGTACCGCAGCAATCTTCACTAGAACCTGCTCTTAGTTCAATAAATACGGAAGGCTTGTCAGCGCCGGGAATGCGATCCGTAATATCCGTGACCAATTTCAGATTTTTTTCATAAAAATCCGCGTAAGCGTTGGCCTGCTCTTCACGATGCAAGACTTTGCCCAGCATACGGATGCTAGTTAAGGTGTTTTTCAGGGGATCGTTGCGAAAATCGACAAAAACAACGGGAACACCCGCTTTTTCCAATTGCTGCACCAGCTCACTGTTTTTCCCCGGACCATGTCCAGAAAGGCCAAAAATGGCAACGTCAGGGGTGAGGGTAAGCACTTTCTCGGCGCTAACACTATCAGCGCTGGTGTTACCAATCAGAGGGATATTATCGATTTCAGGAAATTTAGCTTTGTAAACAGCGTAAGTTTGTGGGTCCAGTTTACGGAAATCACCCTGCCAACCCGCGATACGAGCCAGAGGCTTATCCCCTTCCAATATGGCAACAGAGTGGAATAGACGACCTTCACCCAACAAGATGCGATTGACTTTCTCTGGCACCTCAACAGTACGTCCAGCAACATCAGTGACTGTTTCAGCCCAAGATGTAAAACTTGCCATCATGGCAGAGCCTGCCATTAGACTGATACTCATACCTTTCACGACTGTTCGAAATACAAACTTCACTTTAGTTAGCCTCTTCATGCAACAATTGTGGTGCTAACAATAAAGCAAATAAGAATACTTATCAATGCGATTGGATCGGTATAGCCTAAATTTACCCTCCGTATTCTTCTTCTAACCCCATGAAAAATAAAAACTGCCGGTTCCATCACAGAACAGGCAGTCTTTTGCAAAACAAAATCAATAATGGTTTAATTAATAAGCATCATTTTACTAATGATTAGTTAACAAATTATTCATTATCGGTATATTTGAATATTGGAAATTCCATCTCACTGTACTTAACGAAACGCGTTTTCTTTTTCAGCTTGTAACCAAACCAAATAAGCAGGAATAACGGGATACCAATGTAAGTCGCCGTCACGCCGTACCAATCAATCTTATCTTGCAAAAACGCCTGATAATTTTGGCCTAAGGTGATAATCAAACATAAAATAAACGCAAAAATCGGCCCAACAGGGAAAAAACCTGAGCGATATGGCAGCGCATTGATATCCAGACCTTTGGCGATATAACCTTTGCGAAAGCGGTAATGACTGATTGCAATGCCGAGCCACGCGATAAACCCTGTCATGCCTGAGGTATTCAGTAACCACAAATAGACGGTTTGATTACCAAACATGGAGCTAAAAAAACACAACCCGGCTACCACCGTCGTAATATAAAGCGCGTTACGCGGAACGCCACCTTTAGACAGGTGACTAAAAATTTTCGGCGCTTTACCTTCTTTTGCCAGCGTGAATAGCATACGGGTAGACGCATACATTCCCGAATTTCCCGCTGACAGTACGGCGGTCAATATCACCGCATTCATTATCGCAGCGGCTGATAATAAGCCGGCATTTTCAAATACCAGTGTGAATGGGCTAACACTGATATCTTTCACGCCATTGCGCAGCAAACTAGGGTCAGTATAAGGAATGATCAGGCTAATGATTAAAATAGCAAACACGTAGAACAATAAGATGCGCCAGAATACCTTACGCACAGCACGAGGAATATTTTTCGCCGGATCTTTGGATTCGCCCGCGGTAATACCGATTAGCTCTGTCCCTTGAAAAGAAAAGCCGACAATCATTGCCACCCCAATCATGGCAGCAAAACCACCCGCAAAAGGCGCGTCATCAATACCCCAATTATGCCAACCCGCGCCTTCAGCTCCTTTCATGATGCCGGTAATCATTAAAATGCCCACAACGATGAAGACAATCACCGTGGAGACTTTGATCAAGGAGAACCAATATTCTGCTTCACCAAACCCTTTGACGGAAATGAAATTCAACAGGAAAATCAAGCCAAGAAATAAGGCACTCCATACCCAACCAGGAACATCATTAAACCAGTATCCCATCACCAACTGTGCAGCAACAAGGTCAACAGCAATCGTCACCGCCCAGTTGTACCAATAGTTCCATCCCAGCGCGAAGCCAAAACCTTCATCAACATATTTGGAACCATAAGTTGAAAATGACCCTGAAACCGGCATGTACGCGGCCAATTCGCCCAAACTGGTCATTAAGAAATAGACCATCAGGCCAATTAATGCATAGGAAAGTAAGGCTCCACCCGGGCCGGCCTGAGAAATTGTTGCACCAGAAGCAACAAATAACCCTGTGCCAATCGATCCACCGATGGCAATCATTGCCATATGTCGTGCTTTTAATTCACGGCGCAGGGTTGTTGGGGCCTGATCCCGTGGCATACTTTCTTCTTGAGACATTCTATTCCTACATCATTCGAAATAAATTTAATGCGGGATTGTAACAAATCCTCGTCTTCAGAATAGCAGCGATTCGTGGTTATAAGATACCTTCATAATCCGTAGCCAATTATTAGCTACACAATTATATTCTCAATATTAATGGCAGTAACTCAGCAGCTTCTTTAATGCATTGGACATATGTTTCTGGCGATGGTAAATCAGGTACAGGGTGCGATTGAGGCTCAGCCCAGGAATGACGAGTTCAGATAATGTGCCATTTTTTAGTTGTTCTTGGACAACCCGCCGGGAAAGACAACTGATCCCCATTCCATATTGAACAGCATGTTTAATGGCTTCTGAATTACCTAACTCCATCGCGATATTGAATCTGGGCATTTGTGAGAATAAAAGATGATCCAAAACCTCCCTTGTGCCTGAACCTTTTTCCCTCAATATCCAAGGACCCTTGATCAAATCGTCCACCCCCAGCGCATGTTGCAACAATGGGCTTTCCGGCGAAGAAAAAATAATTAACTCATCTTTCATCCACGGCTGGGTGATTAACTCAGGATCGTGACACAACCCCTCAATCAGTCCCAAATCAACCCGAAACTCAGCAACGGCCTTTATCACATCGCCGGTATTGCTGATATGCAATTCCAGTGGTGTTTCAGGATAATCCTGACGATATCTCGCTAGCATCTCAGGCAACATATAATTGCCAATCGTGCTACTGGCCGCTAACCGCAATGCGCCCAATTCAAGTTTGAAAAGCTGTTCCACTTCACCCGCCTGTTCAAGTAATGCCAATGCCTTGGGATACAGCAAACGCCCATGTTCATTGGTTACCAGACGTTTTCCGACCCGATCAAACAGTTGTACTCCCAACTGCCCTTCGAGATCGGTCAATGAAGCACTCACCGCAGATTGTGATAACGCTAACTGCTGAGAAGCCTGTGTCGTTGAACCACTTTTCAGAACTTCTGCAAAAATTTCCAGTTGTCTCAGAGTGATACGCATGTGGCCTCACGGGAAGCAAAATAAAATAGGAAGGTAGTCTTGATTTTAGACAGTATTATGCAACTTAACAAAAGTTACCCTTAATTAATCTATTTTGGTAGTTATATATATAAATATTATCAATTTTATTGATTTTATAATCTTCTATATGCTTATTCTTAAAATGCATAAGCCTATAGAGCCGCCACTATGTCCGAAAACCAAGTAGGAAAATTTATCAGAACCCAGCAAAATACTGCATCAAAATTAATTCCCGGTATCCTATTAGCCGCGAGCCTGACAGCCCTCGCCATCTATATCGGCACTATTCCTTGGTTTATCAATCTGGGATTGGGCGTTCTGACACTTGCTATCCTATTGGGCATTGTTATCGGCAATACCCTGTATCCCTCCTTAAAATCTACCTGTGATCGCGGTATCCATTTTTCCAAACACTACCTACTGCGAGCTGGCATCATTCTTTATGGATTTCGCCTGACGTTCCAGCAAATCACACAGGTTGGTGCAACTGGGATATTGATTGATGTCATCATGCTTTCTTCAACATTTTTTATCGCATTATGGATTGGGAGGGCTTTTTTTCGGCTGGATAGCCAAACTGTGATCCTGATTGGCGCCGGAAGCAGTATTTGTGGCGCCGCTGCGGTGATGGCAACAGAACCGGTTGTCAAAGCGACCGCCAGTCAAGTTGCCGTCGCCGTCTCTACGGTAGTCATTTTTGGCACACTTGCCATTTTTATTTATCCGTGGCTTTATCAGCTTAATACCCATTACCAATGGGTTAATTTCTCTCAGGAAACATTCGGTATTTTTTCTGGCTCAACGGTTCATGAAGTCGCCCAAGTCGTCGCCATTGGACATACGTTAGGCAACGAGGCCGAAAATGCGGCTGTTATCAGTAAAATGATCCGTGTCATGCTATTGGCGCCTTTTCTATTATTGCTTTCCGGCTATCTCAGTCGCATGAATCGCCTAAAAGTTAAACATGGCAATCTCCGCCGAGAAAAAACACCGATCACAATCCCATGGTTTGCGGTGTTTTTTATTATCACCGCAGGTTTCAACTCTTTTCATTTATTACCGGAATCTCTGGTCAACCTTATTATTGCCGCTGACACTATTATGCTGGCAATGGCAATGGTGGCTTTAGGGTTAACCACTCATGTCAGTGCCATCCGCCAAGCGGGGGTTAAACCCATTTTATTGGCACTCATTTTGTTTGTCTGGTTAGTCGTGGGAGGGTTAATCGTCAATCAAGGCGTTCAACATTTATTGCGCTAAATGATAGCCTATAAACTGCAAGTTGCAGCTCGCAAAAAGCAAGCTGCGTATTATCTCCCCGCGCCGCGGGGAGATAATAAATACATCTTGAAGTACGACAGCATGAATTCACTTTCTCCGCCAAAATTTTCTCAACGGGGTGAACAATGCCATAATGACGAAAACACAGGAGAAAATAAGATGAAATTTGTTGGAGCCCATGTGAGTGCCTCAGGCGGTGTTGATCAGGCTGTGATCCGTGCCCACGAATTAAACGCAACAGCCTTCGCCCTGTTCACGAAAAATCAACGCCAATGGCATGCTCCGCCGTTATCGACCGAGGTCATCGATAAATTCAAAGCAAACTGCGAACGCTACGGTTATGGTCGTCGGCAAATTCTGCCCCATGACAGTTACCTTATCAACCTTGGTCATCCTGAAGCGGACGGCCTGGAAAAATCCCGTGCGGCATTTCTTGATGAAATGCAGCGCTGTGAGCAGCTCGGGATCGACTTACTGAATTTCCATCCGGGCAGCCACCTCAAAAAAATTGACATTGATAAGTGCCTCGCTCGTATTGCGGAATCCATTAATATCGCATTAGACAAAACGCAAGGTGTTACTGCCGTGATCGAAAACACCGCCGGGCAAGGCACCAACCTCGGTTTTAAATTCGAACAACTGGCCGCAATTATTGATGGTGTAGAAGACAAAACCCGTGTTGGCGTCTGTATTGATACCTGCCACGCTTTCGCAGCAGGTTACGATTTGCGCACTGAAAAAGATTGCAATGAGACTTTCAACGCATTCGATAAAATTGTTGGGTTCCAGTACCTTAAGGCCATGCACCTGAACGATGCCAAGAGCGAATTTTCCAGCCGTGTTGACCGGCATCACAGCCTTGGAGAAGGCAATATCGGTAAGATCCCTTTCAGCTATATCATGAAAGATGACCGTTTCAATGGCATTCCGCTGGTGCTTGAAACGATCAATCCTGATATCTGGGACCAAGAAATTGCTTGGCTAAAATCCCAACAAGACTCATTGCCTGACCGAAATTAACTCGATCTTCGACATCATTGATGCAAGTTCAGTGCGGCTCTTAATCCCAACATTCGACTGGCTAACCGTAAGTGCAGAAACTGCGGTTGCCAGACGCAATGTATGCTCGCTGGATTCTCGCATCAGCAAACCGTAAACCAATCCACCGACCATTGAGTCCCCTGCCCCCACAGTGCTGACCACTTCACAATGTGGTGGCTTTGCCAACCATGTCCCAGAGGCATTCACCCATAATGCGCCCTGCTCTCCCAGTGAAATGACAACGTGGGCGATCCCTCTATCACGCAATTCATGAGCAGCATCAATCACACTGTTCAAATCCGGCAAGGGCTTACCCGCCCAAATCTCCAGCTCATGGCGATTGGGTTTTACCAGCCAAGGGGATGCCTTCAGGCCAGCAACAAGCGCTTCACGGCTACTGTCAAAAATGACGCAGGGACAGAGCTGTCGTAATTGCATCATCCAATCTGCAAACGACGCGGCTGTGATCCCTTCGGGCAAACTACCGCTGACGACAACCATATCGAACTGCCCCAGCCATGTCAGAGAGTCACTGACAAACCCGTTCCATTCTTCTTCTGCCACACGGAAACCAGAAAAATTGAAATCCGTCACTTCACCCTGTTTTTCGGTCAGTTTGACATTAATCCGCGTTCGCCCGGAAACGAAATGGAAGCGATTTATCATCTTGTTTTCGCTGAAAAATTGTTGAAATCCTTCCAGATTCTCTCGTCCGAGAAAACCGCTGACAGTAACATCAATACCTAAATCACGCAGTACCTTCGCAACATTGTTTCCCTTACCGGCAGCGTGAAGCCCTGCCGTCTGTACACGGTTAACATGTCCCTTAACAATATCTGGGCACAAACCAACTAAATCATAAGCTGGGTTTAAGGTAATTGTGGCAACTCGGCGGCTCATCTTGCCCGGTATCTCCTGAATAAACAGTCATAAGTAACATTAAGATTTATCTGTTAGTTATAACATCAAAATTGAATCGTTTCAGTTAAAATTATGGCTTGTTTGATCATTGTATTATCACTGATCACTGTGTTATCACTGATCAATGTGTTATCACTAGTCATTGTGTTACGACAATCTCTCTGAACTCATGTGAGCAGATATTAACCGGAGGAATAGCTGTGTCAGTTGTTGTCGGCGTTGGTGTGATTATCATTAACGATGAGGGTGAAATTCTACTGGGCAAGCGAACCAGCCAGCATGCACCATATTGGTCAATCTTCGGTGGCCATGTTGATCCTGGCGAATCCTTTGAAGAATGCGCTATTCGTGAAATTAAAGAAGAAATTGATCTCACAATCCAAGATCCCAAAGTTTACGGTATTTGCAATAATCTCGAAACGTATCACGAGGAAGGAAAGCACACCGTTTCAGTTTGTTTACTGGCACCGTATACCGGCGGTGAACCCAAATTAATGGAACCTGATAAGTGTGAACAATTAATGTGGTGTGATCCTAACCATCTCCCCGAACCTCATTTTGAAGCCAGTCGCAATGCCATTAAATTATGGCAACAAGCCCTGTTCTATTCCGCAAATTAATAGCAATCTTCGTCCTTCAGGCAGGTTTTCTTTGATAACCTGCCCTGCCTTTGTAAGCAAAATGTGACAAAAGCAATTTGATTATTTTTCTTAATTATTTGTTTACACATATAATTTATTAATGTATCGTCGCGCTAGTACAAGGTAATGCCATTCATCAGGGAGTCTATATGGCCATTGAGGTAACGCAAAATTTGAAACGCCCCTCCATATTCGGTGGCGCTATGATTATTGCCGGTACTGCTGTCGGTGCTGGTATGTTTTCCATTCCAATTGTCACATCAGGTGTCTGGTTTACCGGATCAATCATTTTGCTGCTGTATACCTGCGCATGTATGTATTTCTCTGGCCTGATGATCCTGGAAGCCAATATGAATTACCCTGCGGGTTCCAGTTTCCATACGGTCACTAAAGATTTGCTAGGCAAAGGCTGGTGTTCTCTCAATGACTTATCCATCGCCTTCGTTTTGTATATCTTAACTTATGCGTATATTTCAGCCGGCGGATCAATTCTCGCTCACAATATCGAGCATATTATTCCGCTGCCTCAATCAATATCTGGTTTATGTTTTGCGTTTATTGTCGCCTTTATTGTCTGGTTATCCACTAAAGCCGTCGATCGCTTAAGCACCATCCTGATAGGCGGTATGGTCATTACCTTTATTATATCTGTCGGTGGTATGTTTACCGAAGTGAAACCCGTCATCTTATTTGATCAGGCCAGCACCAACTCAGACTATCTGCCCTATGCTTTTATCGCCCTGCCTTATTTACTGGCCTCATTTGGTTTTCACGGTAATGTGCCGGGGCTGGTGAAGTATTACCATAAAGACAGTCAGGCTGTCACACGCAGCTTGCTATGCGGAACACTGATAACATTAGTGATTTACATTTTATGGCAGTACACCATTCAGGGAAATATTCCGCGTGAGGCCTTCAAGCAAATCATTGCGGATGGCGGTAATATTGGTAACTTACTGCAACAAATGGATAATACCTCTGACAGTACAACCATAACCCAACTCTTAAATACTTTTTCATATATGGCCTTGGCGAGTTCATTCCTGGGTGTATCATTAGGCTTGTTTGACTATCTGGCAGATTTTTTTAAATTTGACGATACACAACAAGGCCGTTTTAAAACAGCACTGATTACATTCGTTCCCCCTACGGTATTGGCACTGATTTTTCCAAACGGTTTCCTGTATGCCATCGGCTTTGCGGGTCTGGCCGCAACCATTTGGGCTGTTATTGTTCCTGCCCTGATGGCACGAGCCAGTCGTAAACGCTATCCAACTGCCAGCTACCGGGCGCCGGGCGGTAATTTTTTGATTATCTTTGTTATTCTATTCGGTTTGATAAATGCGCTGGCACACATTCTCTCTTTGTTTGATTTGCTGCCTGTTTATCGTTAATGCTTTCTGCCTGCCTCAGTATTTTTACTGGGGCATTCATTCATCTCTTGCCTAACAGGCCGACTGCGAGTAATTTTGTCGCCACTCAAATATTCATTCCACTATTTCCTTGTTGTTACGGAAGGTATCTATGGCTAAAGCCAATGAAATTAAGCGCGGCGCTGCAATCAGCTACAATGGAAAGCTATTATTAGTTAAAGACATCGATATTCAATCACCCAGTGCACGCGGCGCCAGCACGCTATATAAGATGCGTTTTACTGATATTCGTACTGGTCAGAAAGTGGAGGAACGTTTCAAAGGTGATGACATTCTTGAAACCATTACGTTAACACGCCGTGGTGTGAGTTTTTCCTATATTGATGGTGATGAATACATCTTTATGGATGACGAAGATTTCACCCCTTATCACTTTAAGAAAGACCAAATCGAAGAAGAATTGCTGTTTATTCCTGAAGAAGGTTTACCAGGGATGCAAGTCCTGACAATGGATGGACAGTTATTAGCCCTTGAATTGCCTCAAACGGTTGATATGGCCATTGAAGAAACGTCACCAGCTATCAAAGGCGCCTCAGCGAGTGCCCGCACTAAACCCGCTAAAATGAGTACAGGATTAACTATTCAGGTTCCTGAGTATTTGAGTTCAGGCGAAAAAATCCGCATTCATATTACAGAGCGTCGCTATATGGGACGTTGTGACTAATTCTTTATCCTTAAATATGAGTTGCCCTTTTGACGAAAATAACGCTCGATGCAAAGAGCAACTCATCTTCTATTATGACGTTAGAAATAATCCACATTAACAATTGCCACACGTTTTTGATCATCCGTCCACTTCACGCTGGAAACACCAATGTTACCAGGAAGCATGACTTTGCTTTTCGTTTTTTGTGTTGAAATGATTTGCTTAACCGTAAGATTTTTACCTAATCGATAGCAAGAGATATTGGCTTGAGTGTTTGCTGCTTGAGTATTTGATACAACAACTTGACATCCGGGGTCAACAATCGCACCTGAAAACCGAATTACGCCTCCTTCAGATTCGGCATATCCATAAGAAAGCCATGGAACCAATAAACAAGTAATTAACAGCTTACGATAATTTTTCATGGTTACCTCACTTTCGTTTTTCCATTAACTAAAACTCAGCTACCTTTTATTCCTTCATCTCCATAATAACTATTTCACGTGAAAAAAATACGACATTGAACGCTTTTATTGACAAATATCAAAGGCGATTTTTTAACTAAAAAATAGACACATTATTATTGTTGATTAATTAAAAAAACGGTTATTAGTCATCATTATTTGAACTAACTCACAGATAAGTTTATTGTTTTTATTTTATATTGTTTGGATAAATTAAATGAATTAATCATTATACTTTTATATAACATTTAATGATAAGTTATAGTAACAATGCCCAATTCCTTATTTTTCCCCACCCATCTTATTTCTTCTTTTCCGATATGTTTTTCAATTGATAATGGAAAGCTGCTATCTTCTTGATATTTTATAACTTTATCTTGTCTTAACTGTTTACCATTATACCAACAGACTATCTCAGTGTGGCCTTCATCCCAACTAAATTGGCATGGAGGATCAACGATAGCACCATGGAAATAAATAGAGCCTGAGCTGGAGGTTGACGGAGAATGCGCCATGACAGGATAAGATAAAGACATGAACAAAAAAGTCGTCATTTTTCGTAACATAAGCATTCAACCTCCATTACAGGTATTATTATCTTTTTTTCAACTTTAGCCTCGCGCCAATTTGAAAACCAGATAATGGTGTAACGCTTTGCTATCTATATAACGTCAAATGAGACACTTTCTTTATACTTTTTATTAATTAAATCCACAATTCGATATAATATGCTAATAAGTTAGGATATGAAGAAATCAATTGATAGTAATTTAATAATAGTCAGACATCGAAATTGCACCAAATATATATTATCGGTACTGTCATGGGGATTTAGCTATTTTTTCGATAGTATCCAATGGTGATTACGCTTTACCATAAATTTTGTTATAGTCCCTTCTCAGGTTAATTTGTCTACCAACCCCCACTTTACGTGTTAAATAACGAGCTAAATAGGTATCCCATGACTCGCAGTCACCCATTCGCTATACTTATTCTCAATATCCTTGGTATTGCCTTGTTCCTCTCATGGTACTTGCCTGAGAACCACGGCTTTTGGTTCCACATTGATTCTTCTATTTTCTATTTTTTCAACGAAAAATTGCTGCCTGACTCAAAATTTGCTCTCTTTGTCGCTGTCACAAATGTCAGGGCATTTGATGTCATATCACTTTTGTGCATGGGTCTGCTTTATTACAGTGCATTTCGCAAACAGGATTATGCAGGCAAGCGCCGGCTTTTCATGGTTGGTCTGGTGATGCTGATTTCGGCCGTTATCATTAATCAAATCGGGCATCAAATCCCCGTCAGCCGCCCAAGTCCGACACTGACCTTTGAGCATGTTAATCGCATAAACGAAATGACCAGTTGGCATACAAAAGATGCTTCCAAAAACAGTTTTCCTGGTGATCACGGATTAATGCTCTTAATTTTCAGCAGCTTTATTCTGCGTTATATCTCCCGTGGGGCATTTTGCATTGCTCTGCTGATTATGATCGCTTTTGCCCTTCCCCGCATTATGGCGGGCGCTCACTGGTTTACAGATGTTGCAGTCGGCTCTTTGTCTTTGACACTGATCGGCATGGGCTGGGTATTACTAACCCCATTAAGTGACATCATGGCAACATGGCTAGACAAAAAATTACCGCATATTAAACGCGGTAGTTAAGCTTATAATATTAAGGAGATACTGGTTATCTCCTTAATATCACACTCTATCTATCAGAACAGTATAAAATAATAATAAATCACCCTAACTCATTAGTTCTTAATCTAATTTTTTGTAAAGAACTCTTTTTGTCTCTCGCTTTTTACGCTTGATTTCAGTAATCTTTCCTGCGTCCTGTTTATTAAAATAATACGTTTTGTAAAGATACTAATAAAATGTGTTGCTTCGCACACTTCATGGACTAATAATTTGTTAATTCATCATATTTTGACTAGGCTTTAGAACATTTAGTGTTTTCATTTTTCGTGGTGGTGATAAGTCACTTCAAGGACTGCAAGGGAAAATCAATACATGGTTAAATCCAGACCAATACTGAGATACATCTTGCGGCTGATCCCCGCAGTCATAGCGGCAGCCGCCCTGACCGCATGTAGTTCACCAGATTCCAACCTACGCAATAAACAAACTGAGGCGCATGCAGTAAACACTCAAAAGCATTATTTACTGCAAGCATCTCAGGATGAATTTGAAACTCTGGTTAACAACTTAGATATTAAATCTAAAATACTTAATCAATATGCAGACTGGAAAGGTGTAGCTTATCGGCTTGGTGGGAATACCAAACGCGGTATCGATTGTTCTGCTTTTGTGCAACGTACTTTTCATGATCAGTTTGGTATGGAGTTACCACGTTCCACATCAGAACAACAGAATGTAGGACAAACCGTGAACCGCGCTAAATTGCAGGCGGGTGATCTGGTTCTGTTTAAGACGGGGCGCCGTATGCGTCATATCGGTATCTACATCGGTAATAATCAATTTGTCCATGCTTCAACCAGTAACGGGGTTATCGTTTCCAAATTGACCGATACTTACTGGAGCAAACGTTACTATGGTGCAAGACGAGTGTTATCTGGTGATATAAAAACCTCGGCATAACCGATACCGAAGACGTTTTCCCCTTGCAGACATTAAAAAACGCTTCTATTTAAGAAGCGTTTTTTAATGGGTAAAGTTATAGTGGATACAGCGCGGTTACATTTTCTGCAATTGCAGCACCTAGCGTCTTTAAACGACATATCACTGCACTCTCATCTTCCTTAGCAAAAAACAAACAGGGTTCCTCTTCCCACTCAATCACGGTACTCAGTATCTGCATATCGGCTATAGACTGATTTATAGCGTGCAAAATTTCCCGTGCTTTTTCGCCTTCATGGCTTAATAATTTCAGCCCCATTAGGCTGTTTCCTAAATCTGTTTCTTCTGCTGGTAAAATCTCAACTTTTGTACCAACAAAGCCTGCTGACCACCGATAACTTTGCGGCAGTCTATGTACTACCGAAAGTTGGATATTATTCACGCATCATTCCTATCAGAAACAACATTAATACATCTAACCACCAACGGTAAATTATCGATTCGTCAAAACCGAATAACCACCCAACCAAAAAGTAAACAAAAGGTTAAAATAAAAATCGCCTTACCGCACTTACTTCATTTCCTGATTCAAAAAAGTGCGACATGGCTCGCATTTTGTATATATTTATACTGTTTAGGTAAAAAATTCAACTTATTTTTATGCAAAACAGCAACCTTTTATTCAAAATTTATTTACATATTTGTCTTTTTCAAACGCCAATGAATGATAACGAAAATATAATCTTTTTATTTACAATGAGTTAAATAATGACAGTTCTATAACCTTCCACAGTCATAAAGCCACCATAATATATTAACAAAAAACCAACACCCAAACGCCATCTTGATGCAATCAATTAACAAACACCTACATTTGTTTGATGATTGCTCGATATTTTCTGTCTATCAGGTTAAATAACAGCATTGTTAAAAGTTCCATAAACAAAAGGCCATCCCATACTGGCAGATGACCTTTAAAAATATCTTATGTCTGGCCTTAATTACTTCTGAATCATGACTATTTCTTCGACTATTGATGATACTGATTATTTATGCGACTTACTACGTGCATAGATAATCAGCATCATTGCCAATATCACGCATAATGCCATTGAACCGACCATCGGCCAGGCATTTTCCTCAGGCAATAAAGACAAGATAGCCCCCACTGATGCGGCAATACCAAAACGGATGGTTCCCGCCAGCGAAGAAACGGTTCCGGCCATATGGGGGTAATCGTCCAATACGACAGCCATCGTGTTAGATGTAATCATGGAAATGCCGCTGATATAAATAGCAACCCCCATAACCAGAGAAACAAATCCCAAATCAAGCATAGTACTAAACAGCAACCACAATCCCATGACAAATTGGACAAATAGCCCAATATGCAACATTTTCAATGGGCCATATTTGCGAACACACTGGCTATTGATCGTTGCCATGATGAACAGGAAAATAATATTCAGCCCAAAATAATAACCAAAATGCTGCGCAGGCACACCGTTTAGCTTGATGTAAACAAATGCACCAACACTAAGAAAAGAGAACATTCCCGCAAAGGAAAAACCACTTGCCAAGATATAACATAATACCTGGCGTTGCCGGAACAGCATAACAAACTGCCTCAAGGTAGTTTGTAAGTGAAATTTCTGCCTTTTCTCTTTCGGTAACGTCTCTTTTAGAAAGAGAGCAACCAGAGCGACCGCAATGACCGCAACAATGGCAATCGACCAGAAAATAGCATGCCAGTTGAACCATACCATCAACATCCCACCTAACATGGGAGCCAATAAGGGCGCGATTATCATCACTAATGTCACAAAAGACATGCTGCGGGAAAATTCCTCTTTTGTGAAACTGTCACGCATCAGGGCATTGATGACAACACTGGCAGCCGCAGCAGAAAATCCATGCAAGAAACGCATGGCAATAAAAGTATCAATATCTTGCGCCAAAGCACACGCAGCAGAAGAGATAGTAAAAACAATGACACCGCCCAAAATGACGGGTTTACGACCCAGACTATCCGACATTGGCCCATAAACCATTTGACCAATAGCAAAGCCCAAAATATAGCTGCTCAACGTCATTTGGACCAAACCATCACTGACGCCGAAATTCTCAGCAATCGTTGGCATACTCGGCAAATACATATCAATTGCCAATGGCATTAACATAGAAAGCAAACCAAGGATTAACACTAATCCCAAATAGGACAAACGCTGTTGTTGCACGCAGTTACTCCTGAATCAATTAAAAGATAAAATTAAGGTGTCGGAATTTGTATGCCATTGATTTCACTATCAGTCAGCGCTCGATATTCTCCTGGCTCCAATGCTGGGTCGAGATAAATTTCGCCGATCCGCTCCCGGTGAAGTGCAACAACATGATTTCCTACTGCGGCAAACATCCGTTTTACTTGATGATAACGTCCTTCACTGATGGTCAGACGAACACGTTGAGGCTCGATAATTTCCAGTTGTGCGGGTTTTGTCAGCGTTTTCTCTCCATTTAACGCCACTCCCGCCAGGAATTTTTGCTCAGTATCCCCAGAGACGGGATGTTCCAATGTCACAAGATAGGTTTTTTCGCAGTGATGTTTGGGGGAGGTAATACGGTGTGACCATTGACCATCATCAGTCAACAAAACCAACCCTGTCGTGTCGATATCCAAACGCCCTGCAGAATGTAATTTATGGGCAACAGGCTCATCGATAAAATACAAAATGGTCGGGTTTGACGGATCATCTGTCGAACAGACATATCCCTGAGGCTTATTCAGCATAAAATAACGCGGGCCATTCAATTGTTGCAATATTGTGCCATCATAGGCGACTTGCTGATCGGACTTTAATTTATAGGCTCCCGTTTTGATGATTTCATCATCGACAGTTACTCGCCCTGTCCGCAACTCACGCCCCACATAGTTGCGGCTAATACCTAATTGTTGTGATAAAAATTTATCCAATCGCATGAATAGATGTACCTGACAAAAATAAACACATATGAATGTGTCCTTGATATTGCAAACAATTTCAAGGCCACTATTGGGATACAAGATTAAGCAGATAATTTATAGAAAAATCATCACCTCAGTCACTATAGCAATAATAAGCAACACGTTATAGCCCATCTAATCCTAGAAAAGTAATGCCAGGTTATTTCCCAACGGCAGGGTTAAATGAAAAATGTTATTCTCTGCACTCATTATCTTTTACCTGATATTTGTGACAGTAACATAAAAATGGCTTTTACTTTACGTCCTTATCAACAAGAAGCGGTAGACGCAACCATTCGCTATTTTCGCCAGCATAGCGATCCTGCTGTTATTGTTTTGCCAACCGGTGCAGGTAAAAGCCTTGTCATCGCTGAATTGGCAAAGCTGGCTCATGGCCGCGTTTTAGTGCTGGCACATGTCAAAGAACTCGTTGCGCAGAACCACAGCAAATATTGTGCTTATGGGTTGAATGCAGACATTTTTTCCGCAGGGCTGAATCAAAAACAGAGTGAAGGAAAAGTGGTTTTTGGCAGCATTCAGTCCATTGCCCGCAATCTGGATTGCTTTGATCACCATTTTTCACTGCTAATCATTGATGAATGCCATCGCATCAGCGATGCTGAAGACAGCCAGTACCAACAAATCATTCAACAGCTCCGAAAAAACAATCCCAAAATCCGCATCTTGGGTTTAACCGCAACACCTTATCGCCTCGGCTCTGGCTGGATATATCAATATCATTATCATGGCATGATCCGCGGTGATGAACGCCGTTTTTTTCGTGATTGTATTTATGAACTGCCATTGCGTTATATGATTAAACATCATTTTCTGGTTTCCCCAGAAAGACTGGACATGCCTGTCATGCAATATGATTTCAGTCAGGTACGTACCAGTCAGCAAGGGATATTCAATGAAACAGAGTTAAACCGAGAAATAAAACGGCAAAAGCGCATCACGCCTCATATTATTAGGCAGATCGTTGAATATGCACAAAATCGAAAAGGTGTGATGATTTTCGCTGCGACGGTCGAACATGCCAAAGAAATTTCCCAATTGCTGCCCTCAGAGCAAACTGCGTTAGTCAGCGCAGATACCCCCACATCTGAACGGGATCGCTTAATTACGGCATTCAAACAACAGCGACTCCGCTTTATGGTCAATGTGGCCGTACTCACAACCGGATTCGATGCGCCTCACGTTGATTTAATCGCCATATTGCGCCCTACAGAATCCGTCAGCCTTTATCAACAGATCGTCGGGCGCGGCTTACGTTTATTTCCTGACAAAAAAAATTGCCTGATCCTGGATTATGCTGGCAATCCTCACGATCTTTACACACCTGAAGTGGGTAGCAGCAAACCCAACTCACAAAACCAGCCAGTACAAGTATTTTGTCCTATCTGCCAATTCGCCAATACTTTTTGGGGAACATGCACTACAGATGGCGAGATCATTGAGCATTTCGGGCGCCGCTGCCAAGGCTGGGAGATAGACGAAAATGGAAAACGTCAACAATGTGATTTTCGTTTTCGTTTTAAATCATGCCCCCATTGTGGGGCAGAAAACGATATCGCAGCCCGGCGCTGCCACCGTTGTGAAGAAGTGCTGGTTGACCCCGATGATATGCTAAAGGCGGCCTTGAGATTAAAAGATGCACTGGTGTTACGGTGTGGCGGCATGCAGCTAACACCAGGTCACGATAATAAAGGAGAATGGCTAAAAATCACCTATTACGATGAAGATGGGGCGGACGTATCAGAGTTATTTCGTTTATCTACCCCAGCCCAAAAGAAAGTCTTTGAATTACAATTTCTTCGTCAGCATCAACGTGCGCCAGGCACTGTTCTTCGTTGGAAAACAGCGGCTGATATGGCCAATCAACGGCCTTTATTACGTCATCCTGATTTTGTTGTCGCGCGTAAAAAAGGGCAATTCTGGCAGATTCGAGAAAAAATTTTTGACTATCAAGGACGATTTAGACGCGCTGATGATCTGGACTAAATATGCCGGATAGACCGCCCATGCAGCAACCGGAAAATATATTTATATTTGCCGTCATATCGGTTTTTCGTTAGAATGCCGCCCGCTTAACGTAATAACTCATGTTAAGCCAAATATCGAACCTGCTGCTGGGTCGCCTGTAGCAGGATTTATTTTCTTCTTTTACAGAGAAAAAATAATGTTAACTATTAATGCAGAAGTACGTAAAGAGCAGGGCAAGGGTGCGAGCCGCCGCCTGCGCAGAGCTAACAAGTTTCCAGCGATTATCTACGGTGGTAACCAAGAACCAGTTTCTATCGAACTGGATCACGATGCAGTTATCAACCACGAAAGTAAGCCAGAATTTTACGAAGTTCTGACTCTGGTTGTTGATGGTAAAGAAACTAACGTTAAAGTGCAGGCAGTACAGCGTCATCCGTTTAAACCTAAACTGACGCACATCGATTTCCTGCGCGCTTAATTAGCCACAGTCGAGCTTTTATCGGGACGCCGAGTAAATAACGCCGCTTTTGCGGCGTTATTTATTTCTACCATGCCGTAGTTTCTTCACGGCTAGCCGTTTAGCCCTTACCACCATGACGTTGCAATTGGTCACGCAGATTCGGTGGTGTGCCTTTAATCGTCAACGTATCTGTTACCGGGTCCCAAAAAATTCGTTCTCCCATCAGCATGGCATCAAAGTTGATGGTTAACCCGCCCCCACTGCCGACAAATTTGGTCAGTTGACGCAATGTTCCGCGATCGGCCGGAAAACTTTCTGCCAATTCATAGCCCTTTTCCTGCGAAAATTGCTGAAAATTTTGCTCTGCCAATGCAGGCAATTCTTGGGACAGCTCTTGCAGCTTAATTTCCTCGCCTGCCTGTAACTGCTCATTACAGTAGCCGTAAACTTGCTGACGATAAGCCTGACGTTCATTTTTACCCAACTGTGCCGACTCACAATAATCGTCCAAAGCCTGCAACAAACCTTTATTTTGCACTTTGGCATTCATGCCTTCGCTCGCGGCAAGGAAATCCATAAAAAAGTCCGAAACCTTGCGCCCTACCCGTCCTTTTAAAAATGTCAGGTAACGACTGGATTCAGGATTGGTTTCCCATTCAGTCAGATCGATTCTTGCAATAATATCAGCATGAGGAATATCAAGATATTGCGTTGTATTGACATCGAGTTCATCATTGACAGATGTGCTGTTACAACTATTCAGCACGGCAATCAGCAAATATTCCACGGCGAGATAGCGATATTGGCAAAACAGTACCGTTCCCCCTTCCGCAAACGGATATTTTGCCAACTCATCTTTCAAGCGAACCGTTGCAGCCCGACTAAAACCGAGAAAATCTTCATCTCCTTTACGCAAATGACGGAGAGATCCCGCCAGCTCACTTTCCTCATTAAACAAACCGTAAGCCTTACTTTTTGCGCTATATACGCGATGCAACTCTGCCATCATATACTCAACCACTTGATTGGTATCCAGCAAAGCATCACGTAAAATCACTTCCAAGGTTTGTTCATCACGTTTAATCAACCGATGTAACGCGAACTGGGTAATTTCCAGACTCATTATTTATACTCCTTTTGCAGCTTTGCCCATATAGGGCGGCGCGGTTAACGGCGTATTCAAACATCGTTGCCTTCCTGCCGCAACCAAAAACCAAAATGATTAAAAAGCACCCATTATTTAGCAACCAACATTCAACATCACAAAGATTAAAATGATGCAGCCTATTCAATATTGGCAACAACTCCGGCAGCAAGGAATTAATTTGTCATAAAAAAGCAGAAAATCCCCTCTCTATACGGTAAGATATGGGGCTTTGTACATTCAGGATATTTGATTTATGCCACAGTCATCTCGCTATAGCGATGAAAAAGTTGAACATTTATTAACTGAATTAGTAAATGTTTTCGAGAAAGACCATACTCCAACTGACCTGACCTTGATGGTTTTGGGTAATATGGTAACGAATTTAATCAATACGAGTATTGCGCCAGCACAACGCAAACATATTGCAGACTCGTTTGCACACGCGTTACAGTCTTCAATCAAAGAAGATAAAGCGCATTAATCTTCATTAATACCTTGACGTAAAGAAATATGGTGACTAGCTGTCAGCATTATCGCGAAAAAGTTTCTCTGATGATCAGTTGGGGGCACTGGTTCGCACTGTTCAACATTATGTTCAGTCTTGTGCTGGGCAGTCGCTATTTATTTGCGTCTGACTGGCCGGGTTCACTGTTTGGTCGCGTCTACGCGCTGGTCAGTTGGCTCGGCCATTTCAGTTTCATTGTCTTTGCCATCTACTTACTTATTTTATTTCCGCTGACATTTATTGTTATGTCTCAGCGGCTAATGAGATTTCTTTCAGCCACATTGGCAACAGCGGGCTTAACACTGCTGATATTTGATTCTTCCGTCTATGTCCGCTTTCACCTGCATTTAACCCCGTTGGTTTGGGATTTAGTCACCAACCCAGAACAGGGCGAGTTAGCCAGGGAATGGCAACTGATGTTCATCTGTATTCCATTGATTTTCCTGATACAGATGCTTTTTGGCACATGGAGTTGGCAAAAGTTACGCAGTTTAAATCGTCAACGATTTGGTAAGCCGCTGGCAACCGTCTTTATTACTGCTTTTGTCGCTTCACACCTGATGTACATCTGGGCGGATGCCAATTTTTATCGTCCGATTACCATGCAGCGCTCAAACTTGCCAATTTCTTATCCGATGACTGCCCGCAAGTTCCTTGAAAAACATGGCCTGCTGGATCATCAAGAATTTCAACGCCGCATTAACCAACAAGGCAACCCCACAGCCTTGAGTGTCAATTATCCACTGAATAACTTATCTTATCGGGATACCGGGCGTGGCTATAACTTACTTCTGCTTGTCGTGGACGGATTGGATAATCAAGACATTAGCCATGGTATGCCGACTCTGGAAAACTTTGCGAAGAATAATATCCAGTTCACTCAACATTTCAGCACAGGCATTCAAAACGATACTGCACTGTTTGGTTTATTCTATGGCATATCATCGGGTTATCTGGACGGCATTCTTAACGCCAGGAAATCATCTGCACTGATCGATTCCCTGACACACCAAGGGTATCAGTTTGTCCTCTTCTCTTCAGATGGATTCCAAACACCACTTTATCGCCAGGCCATCCTGACCGACTATTCATTGCCGAAGGCTAAAAGACAAAACGATAACGTCACTGTCGCGCAATGGAGCCAGTGGCTGGATCTGCGCAATGGCTCCACCCCGTGGTTTTCATTTCTCGATATCAATGGTCTTGCACCTTCCTCCGGCAAATTTGACAAGAAAGCGCTGGATACTGAAATTAGCCATGTTTTAGACGTCCTGAAAAATAAAGGCGTACTGGATAAAACGATCATTGTGATTACAGCCAAGCAGAGTAAAGAAACAACCGATAACAGCGCAAAATGGTTTACCGATGATAAATTCAACCGTGAACAACTCCATGTTCCCCTGCTAATCCAGTGGCCGGGCACCCCGGCACAAACTATCGATAAGTTGACCAGCCATCAAGATATCATGACAACCTTGATGCGCCGTTTATTACACGTCACTAATTCTCCAGACGATTACTCACAGGGCGAAGATCTCTTTAATGCTCAAAGAGAAAACCCATGGCTCATTACGGGTGATAATGGTTCATTAATTGTCACGACGACGAATAATACCCTCTATATTTCCAAAGATGGGGAATATCATCTGTATGATTTAGAGGGCAATGAAGTTCAGGGAGCCAAAGCAAACCTTGCCCAATTATTACAGATATTAACGGAAGTAAAACGCTTTATAGCAAACTAATTGTTTAAAAATCAAGCGCTCACTAAATTAGGGGGTTGCTTTGCAAATAAAAAACGGTAATATAAGGGAAGTCGTCGGCATGTAGCGCAGCCTGGTAGCGCACCGTCATGGGGTGTCGGGGGTCGTAGGTTCAAATCCTATCATGCCGACCAAAATACCTTAGAAAAACCAACCTGTTAGGGTTGGTTTTTTTATGCCTTGAATTTGCTCATGGTAAAATGATGGTAAAATGGCCGACAGAAAGTGGCAGAGGCGTGCTAACTTTGAGTGGGATTTTGCTGTTGACTAACGACGCGTGAAACTTCTTTTTTCTGGCTGATTTTCTCGGTGATTTCTACTTGAAACCCATTAGAGTAATTGGTTGCTTTCCATTCTCTTAAGATCTTTTCTTCTTGGACATGTTCCTGACTTTAATATTACGCTGGAGCTGAAGGAGCTTGTTGCCCCCTCTGACAGCATTGGGGATATTGATTACTCACATAAAACAGAGTCGTTTTGTAAATAAATTGATTGCCATATTTATCGGCGCTCACACGTCCCACCTTACCGAAAGTTACCTATGGTTGCTTGTGGTTATGTTACGACACCTGTCCCAAATGCATCCCACTCAGTTGACTCAATAGTATCTATCATATATGATAAGTCATATCTTATCACAAATGATAAGGTAATATTGAATCTCGAACACCTATCATATATGATAATTACAAAAGGCAGACATGAGCTGGAATATTGATTTTTACCACGGAGTAATAGATAGCATTCTGGATATGCCCCCTAAGATTCAAGCAAGAATGCTAAAACTGCTCGAATTAATGGAACAGCATGGTGCTAACCTTGGATCTCCACATACTGAACCTATGGGTAATGGTTTGTTTGAGCTACGAGCAAAAGCACAGGAAGGCATTGGTCGAGGCTTATTCTGTTACCTTGATGGCTCGAACATCTACATTCTCCATGCTTTTGTTAAGAAGAGCCAAAAAACACCTAAGAAAGATTTAGACTTAGCCAAAAGCCGCATGAAAGAGGTGAAAAAATGAGTCAACTACAAGCTCTTAAAGCTAAAGCATTACAAAACCCAGACGTGAAACAGGCTTATGATGAATTGAATGATGAATTCGAACTCATCAACACATTGCTGAGTATGCGCACTGAGGCGAAATTAACTCAACAGCAAGTTGCAGACCGAATGGGAACTAAAGAAAGTAACATTTCCCGACTGGAAAAAGGAAGAAGTAACCCAACTTTAAGCACACTGGTAAATTATGCAAAAGCCTGTGGTTTCCAGCTCGATTTCAGCTATCGGCGCAATAGTTAATTATGTGATAAATAAGTTCCAACCCGTTGTTGTTGTTCAGGGGAAGGGATACCACTACGCCCACCCCACCAATGATGCAATGGTTCACTGACTATGTTGGCGGGATATCGGGGGATCTAAATACCTTTTCAAAATGATAGGAGTATTCCTGACTCCGCGCGGTGCATAGAGTCAGGAAGCACCACATGTTGAGACTCTCACTATTATGAAAAGGTATTTAGCTTCACCCAAACTAAAGCGTGATTGAGTAGGTTAGGATAGTTATAATCAAAATATAAGGTTAATAGCTAGTGGTACATTCTTCATTTGACATCCATATTAAATGTGCTTGAAGGCCGTGGG
>NZ_JAQRFK010000029.1 GCF_028598745.1 Xenorhabdus sp. IM139775 | reverse complement strand
GTACGTTTACATGCCAAGCGATTGCTCTTTAAAACGCATTAGCGAAGAGACCGAGTACTTGGGCTTTGAGCCTCGCGAAGAACCGGAGTAAAATTTCTGGAAAATAGCTTCAATCCGCACTCTTTTCAGGAAAAATGGTCACAAAAACTAATTTATCTGGAAAGAGCTTGAATGCCACACTACAAAAGGCGTTGCAGAAAAATTCCAGACTCTGGGTGTGGCAGTAAGCCAGGACGATGAGATAATGTAGAAAGCATACTCTTTCACATTTCTAATTCTTAGCGTTATTCCCGAAACTAAATTTATATTGGCTATATACACCATGTATGTAGCCAATATTTTTTGTTAAATTCTTGACCCTAAGTCATCATCGTCTTCATTTCCCGTTATTTTTCTGGTGAGTTCATAACAACACCTTATTTTGTTTTCACTAACCAAAAATTGGGAAAAGACCTCAAACTCAATAATAGAACCATCTTCTTTATTTGCCTTAACCCGATGATGTGTGTGCACACTTTCGAGAAAAACGTTTCAATGGTGGAAATAACCTCACCGTTTTCAAGGATGTTTTTCAAGGCATTTACTACAAGATTAGAATTAGACAAAGTATATTCCCCATAAACACATGGCTAAATTGGCCTCTTATCGCTAAAGAGGCCAATCAAAATTATAACCCCGGCGCCTTCCACAATGAGGTCGTCAGGCCATCATCCACCAGATGCAGTTGATCAGCATACACGGCTTGCCAATCTTTTTTCGCTTTCAGGTAAACCTCACGGTGGCTCAAGTTCGGTTGATATTCCCGTTCCCAACGAACGAGCTTTTCTCCTGTTGCCGGCAGTGAGTCGTATAATCCAACACCCACACCTGCCGCAATTGCACAACCCAGTGCTGTTGCTTCTTTTACCACGGGCACCCGAACGGGCAGGCCGGTAATGTCAGACAGAATTTGGCTCAAGAGCTTGCCTTTTGAGCCGCCGCCTGCGAAAACCAGCGAGTCGGGTTGGACACCAGAGAATGTTGAAACCATGTCGAGGTTACATGCCGAGACGATAGCGGCGTTTTCTTCCAGCGCCCGAAATAGCGTCGCCTTGTTGCATTTTTCCGGATCAATCGACAGGTTGAGGAAAGAGGGCGCTGCGTGATACCACGATTTAAAGCGCATAACATCGGAAAAAATCGGCATGACACCATGCGCACCAGCAGGAACCCGCGCTGCCATATCTTCCAACAGATTATAGGCATCAATGCCCAGCCGTTCCGCCAGCAGTTTTTCTTCTGCGCAAAAAGCATCACGGAACCAGCGCATGGTAAGACCAGTAAAGAAGCTGATGGATTCTGCCTGTGCCATGCCGGGGATAACATGCGGGTTGATGCGGATGTTCATGTTTGGATCGGTGATTGGTTCTGGCAGGTTGACGACTTGCTGCCAGAATGTTCCACCGAGTACTGCGGTTTGGGCGGGTTTGACGACACCAATGCCAAGGCAGCCGAGTTGAACGTCCCCGCCGCCCATAATTACCGGCGTGCCGCTGCTCAGACCGCATTCTGCCGCTGCTTTTTCCGTAATATAGCCGAGCAAGGTTCCCGTTTCTTTGACAGGAGAGAGGATATCGGAACGTAGTCCGGCCATTTCCAGCAGGCTTGGACGCCAATCACGGCTGACTAAATCCAGCATGCCAGTTGTGCCCGCGTTAGAGGGATCAACGGCTAGCTCGCCACTTAGCCTATAAGCCAGCCAATCGCTGATCATCGTCAGGGTACTGGCTTGTCGGTAAATATCAGGACGATGATGCGCTAGCCAAAGCAGGCGTGGCATTGCACCTAATGCCAATGTTTGGCCGGAGTAGCGATAAACGTCATACTCAAAGGTATTGTTGTAAAGCTCTTTTAGCTCGCTGACTTCATGGCTGGAGCGAGCATCCACGTTGGCACATGCCCAGATAGGATCGCCGCCGCGATTATAAAGGACAATGCCTTCTCGCATTGAACAGGCGGCAACGCTCTGAATCGCATTGGCAGGTAATTCCGCCTTTTGCAGTGCCTGCCGGATACATTGGCAGGCCAGTTGCCAGTTGTTTTTCAGATCAAACTCCATGGAACCCGCAACATTCGGCACAGGTTGGTGTACCCACTCAGCTTGCCCAACGGAAACTTGATTCCCTTCGAGATCAAATATCACTGCACGGATACTGCCGGTCCCTGCATCAAGCGCCATCAGATACTTTCTTGATGGGTGAGCATGAGCGCGTTGATTCATGATGCTATCCTCGTCTGTTGTTATCTTCTTTTTATTCGATATGGCACAGGGATGGATAGAAATTATTAGTCGATTAAATCAGCATAGCTCTCGCGGTCTGTTCTTCTGTCACCAGTGAACTGATATAGCCTCCTTTCAGTGCGGCAACGATAGCGTCTGCTTTTTCGATGCCACCTGCTACACCAATCACGTTCGGGATGGTTTTCATTTCTGGCAGGGAGATACCGATCAGTTCCTGATGAATAGCAATATCACTAACCAGTTCACCTTCCGTATTGAAGAAGTAACCCAGAATGTCGCCAACAGCCCCTTTGCGACCCAACATCAATTGTTCACCATCACTAATATAACCGGAGCGCATGATCGTTGCGTTTTGCTTCTGTTCGATAGCACCAATCCCAACGATAGCGGTATCGGCTGCACAGGCTGCCAAAATCACATCCCGTACACTGCGTTCTTCGCGGAATGTTGCCGCGACTTGATGACGAGAAGCACGCAAGGGGGCAGGAATGATACTGACCGGGCAGGCTGCATCAAGTTGACCAATGCCAGTCATATAAGGGCCGACCCCTCCCGACAGCGTCACCAACCGAATTTGTTGGGATGAGATAAAGCCGCTTAGATGCTGCAAAGTGCACATGGGCGTTTCACCAAATCCAATCGCTAATAGCTGGTGAGGTTCAATCAGTGTCATTAACAGATGAGCGGCGCCAATACCAAGGCGGGCATTCAGATTCATGCCATCCAGGCTAGGTAATACGCGAACCTGTTTGAGATCAAAGCGTTTTTGCAAGGCATTTTCTAACGCCAAACACCCTTCATAGCGTGAATTGATCTGAACGCGGATCACACCAGACTGCCGCCCTTTCTCTAACAAACGGGAGACTTTGAGGCGACTGAGGCCGAGCAATTCACCGATGTCCCCTTGCGTCAGACCATCGTGATAGTAAAACCAGGCAATACGGGCCATTAGTTCTTCTTCACTCATGCTGTTTCCTGGATAGTTGTGACTTGAATAGTCAATTTCCTCGGATAATACGCTTTTCTCTGCTACTGATTGTTTCTTGCTTAATTTGATCGACATAATAACTTCTTTATCCACGAGGAAAGAATAAGCATAAAAATCTCTAATGTACTAGAGGCTTATCGCAAAATTTGAACATATTTTAACGTAGCGCTAATTTTTTCACAAAATGTGATCTAATTATTGAAAAAAACTTAAGTTTTGCATTAGAGTTTTGAACAAATGTTTTTGAAATAAATAAATGTTCATTTTCGCATCAGTGTCAGAAACGCAAACCCAAAATGCCATGAGGTACGTGATGTCACAGAGCAATACCGCGATTAATACCCATAATCCGTCTTGTCTTAACCTTACTGGCGGCACTCCGCTTTTAGTTGCCCGTGGGATTAGTAAGCAGTTTTCTGGTTTGATGGTGTTAAAGCAGATTGATTTCACGTTGATGTCAGGGCAGGTTCATGCATTATTGGGGGGAAATGGTGCCGGTAAATCGACTTTGATGAAAATCATCGCGGGTATTGAGCAGCCGGATGCCGGAGCTTTGATTGTGGATGGTGTGGCTGTCAGCCATCTGACACCTGCGAAAGCCCATCAACTAGGCATTTATCTGGTTCCACAAGAACCCTTGTTATTTCCCAACCTTTCTGTTCAGGAAAATATCCTGTTTCGCCTGCCAAAACATCAAGCCAGTACCAGTCGAATGCGGGAGTTACTGATTCAGCTCGATTGCCAAATTGACTTGAAGGCACCTGCGGGCAGCTTGAATGTCGCGGATCAGCAGTTGGTGGAGATTATGCGTGGCCTGATGCGCCATTCCCGTATTTTGATTCTGGATGAGCCGACCGCTTCGTTGACACCCGCAGAAACTGAACGTTTGTTTGCGCGATTACGGGAATTACAGCAGCAGCAAGTGGGAATTATCTTTATTTCCCACAAATTGCCTGAAATTCGTGAAATTGCGACTTATGTCAGTGTGATGCGGGATGGTGGGATCGCTCTCAGCGGCGAGATTGCGCGTTTTACAACGGAAGCGATCATTCAGGCGATTACACCTACAGCAAAATTAACTGCATTGGTGGATAAGCAGAAATTGGGCTTGGAAACCAACGGTAATGTATCGGATAACACATCAAAAATACCTGTTTTGGAAGTGACTTCCCTCTACGGGGAAGGATTCCGCGATATCACCCTGACGCTACAGGCGGGAGAAATTGTTGGATTATCTGGTGTTGTGGGAGCGGGTCGCACAGAATTGGCGGAAACGTTATATGGATTGCGCCCGATTGCGAGTGGTGAAATTCGTTTTCAGCAGCAAATCATCAATAAATTAGATACGGCAGAACGATTACAGCGTGGGTTGGTTTATCTGCCTGAAGATCGGCAGGCTTCGGGGTTGTTCCTTGATGCGCTCTTGAGTTGGAATGTTCGTTCTTTGACGCACAGCCGGAGCACTTTCTGGACGCGCTCCACCTACGATGTCGGAATATTGGAACGATATCGCCGAGCGCTCAATATTCGATTCCACAATGTATATCAATCGGCACGCACTTTGTCTGGTGGTAATCAGCAGAAGATTCTGATTGCTAAGTGTCTGGAAGCCAAGCCTACAGTGCTGATCATCGATGAACCAACGCGCGGTGTTGATGTTGGCGCACGTAATGATATCTATCAGCTTATTCAGAACATCGCCCGCCAGCAGGTGGCAATTCTCCTGATATCTTCTGATCTTGATGAAATTGTTCAGTTGGCCGATCGTGTGCTGGTTATGCATCACGGTGAGCTTTGTGGGCAACTTGATAAAGATCACATGAGTGTGGACGAGATTATGCACCTTTCTTTTGGGGAACGTCACATTGAAATTCATTCAGAATAACCGGGAAGCCACAGCCGTGATCGCCATTTTGGGATTATTTGCTTTGCTGGGAAGTCTCGATCGCCATGCTTTCAGCGTCCAAACTGTCACGATGATCTTCGGTAATGCCCAGATCCTGATTTTATTGGCGATGGGAGCCACATTGGTCATGCTGACTCGTAATATTGATGTGTCCGTCGGTTCAACCACCGGATTATGTGCGGTGGTGTTGGGAATGTTGCTTAATGCAGGGGTTCCGCTGGCAGTTGGCTGTTTAATCACGCTGCTGATCGGCATGGTGGCAGGGTTGATTAACGGTGTGCTGGTGGCATGGTTGAAAATTCCGGCCATTGTTGCCACGTTGGGCACGCTCGGTTTATACCGTGGGTTAATGCTGTTGTTGACAGGCGGTAAATGGATCGAAGGTTTGCCCGCTGAGGTTAAAGATCTCGCCAGACCTATGTTATTCGGGATTTCACCGATAGGTTGGTTGTTGATGCTATTGATTCTGTCAATGGCGTGGATGTTAAAGAAAACTGAATTTGGCCGTGGGTTTTATGCGACGGGTGATAATCTGCAAGGCGCTCGTCAGCTTGGTGCTCCCGTCAATGGCATTCGTATCACTGCATTCACCATAAATGGTGTGATGGCAGCATTGGCAGGTATTGTGTTTGTGGCACAGATTGGCTTTATTCCGAACCAAACGGGGAATGGATTGGAGATGAAAGCCATCGCTGCCTGTGTATTAGGTGGCATTAGCCTGTTGGGGGGAATGGGAACTGTTATCGGCGCGATTTTCGGAGCCTATTTTCTGACGCAAATCGATAGTGTACTGGTATTACTCAGATTATCGGCTTGGTGGAACGATTTTATTGCCGGCCTTGTCCTGCTGGCGGTGTTAGTGCTGGATGGGCGCTTGCGCACTGCGGTTGGAAAGAATTTACGTCAGCAACGTTATGGCTGGGAAACGGCGCTTTTGGTGTTGTTAGTGGCGGAAATTTTTCTGTTTGGCATGGTCAATCCGAGGATGTTGGATATTAACGTGCTGTTGTTCAGTACCAGCGATTTTATCTGCATTGGCATTATCGCGTTGCCGTTAACGATGGTGATTGTCAGCGGTGGTATTGATATCTCTTTTGGTTCGATTATCGGTTTATGTGCTATTGCCTTGGGCGTCATGTATCAGGCAGGTTTACCGATGATGGTGGCAATTCCCTTAACTTTACTCATCGGGGTATTGTGTGGCGTGATTAACGCGGCCCTGATTTTCTATACGGGCGTGAATCCGTTGGTGATCACGCTCGGCACGATGTATCTGTTTGGGGGTAGTGCCTTACTGCTGTCGGGATTATCCGGGGCGACGGGATATGAAGGCATTGGTGGCTTTCCTGATTCATTTACTGATTTTGCCAATCTGACGCTATTAAACCTGCCTGTTCCTTTAGTTATCTTCATGCTTTTCACATTGGCATTCTGGTTGTTTATGCACCGTACCCACCGTGGCCGCAATGTTTTTCTTATCGGGCAGAACAACCGTGTTGCCCGTTACGGTGCAATCCCCGTCAATCGAACGTTGTGCTTGTTATATGCCTTGACAGGGCTGGCTTCGGCCGTAGCGGCGATTATTTTGGTTTCCTATTTTGGTTCGGCGCGTTCTGATTTGGGCAGTTCTTTCCTGATGCCCGCCATCACTGCTGTGGTTTTGGGTGGTGCCAATATTTATGGTGGATCGGGTTCAATCATGGGGACGGCACTGGCTGTTTTGCTGGTGGGCTATTTGCAGCAAGGGTTGCAGATGGTGGGAATTCCTAACCAGATATCCAGTGCGTTGTCTGGTGCTTTGCTGATTGCTGCGGTAATAGGGCGGTCTGCTTTGCTGCATCGTCATCAAATCTGTGATTGGTGGCAACGTCGAAGGATTTCTGTTTCACAACGACATATTTCTGAAACGTAAAAGACGATCTTGAAATATACCCTATAAATTTCAAGTTGCCGCTCGCAAGACGAAAGCAGCTGATTATCTCCCCGCACCGCGGGGAGATAATCAATGTATCTTGAAGTACAACGAGTATAAAAAATAAATGGAGATAGGCATGAAAGCACCAACAATGAAAAAGCTGGCTTTGGTTGCTGCGTTAAGTCTGGGATGTGTTTCCTGGGCGCAGGCGGCAGAGAAGATTGCATTTATTCCTAAATTGGTGGGCGTTGGGTTCTTTACCAGCGGCGGTCAAGGTGCGGTAGAAGCTGGCAAGGCGTTGGGGATTGAAGTCACTTACGATGGCCCGACAGAGCCGAGTGTTGCGGGACAGGTTCAGCTTATCAATAGCTTTGTGAATCAAGGCTATGATGCGATTGTCGTTTCAGCCGTGTCACCCGATGGTCTATGCCCAGCGCTGAAACGTGCGATGAAACGTGGTGTTAAGGTATTGACGTGGGACTCCGATACTGCGCCAGAATGCCGCTCCATCTATATCGATCAAGGAACGCCAAAGCGGTTGGGTGGGATTCTGGTGGATATGGCTGCTAATCAGGTGAAAAAAGAAAACGCGAAAGTCGCATTTTTCTATTCCAGCCCGACAGTGACGGATCAAAACCAATGGGTGAAAGAGGCTAAGGCTAAGATTGCAGGGGAACATCCAAATTGGGAAATTGTCACCACCCGGTTTGGCTATAATGATGCCACTAAATCCTTGCAAACTGCGGAAGGTATTTTGAAAGCGTGGGAGGATTTGGATGCGATTATCGCGCCAGATGCCAACGCCTTACCTGCGGCGGCTCAGGCAGCAGAAAACCTGAAGCGGCAGGATGTGGCGATTGTCGGGTTCAGTACCCCAAATGTCATGCGTCCTTATGTTGAAAATGGGACGGTCAAACAGTTTGCGCTGTGGGATGTGGTCAAGCAGGGCAAGATAGCCATTCATGTTGCCAATGAGATATTGCAAAAAGGCGATCTGAATGTGGGCGATAAATTGAGTATTCCTGATGTTGGCAGCGTTGAAATTTCACCCAACAGTGTGCAGGGATATCGTTATGAAGCGAAAGGCAACGGCATTGTGGTTATGCCGGAGCGGGTTATTTTCACCAAAGACAATATCAACCAGTACGATTTCTAATCAAGACAATTTCTGATTCATGGGGCTGAATGCAGCCCCTGATTCTGACACCTTTCTGGAGGGAGAAATGGCAGATTTAGATGATATCAAAGACGGTAAAGATTTTGGCATTAATACACCGCAAAAGAATACGTTGTTTGAGCTGAAAGGCTGTGGTGCGCTGGATTGGGGTATGCAGTCCCGCTTGGCACGGATTTTCAATCCCACCACCCATAAAACGGTGATGCTGGCATTTGACCACGGTTATTTTCAGGGCCCAACGACAGGCCTGGAGCGTATCGACATCAATATCGCCCCGCTGTTTGAACATACCGACGTACTGATGTGTACCCGTGGTATCCTGCGCAGTCAGGTGCCGCCTGCCACCAATAAGCCAGTGGTTTTGCGCGCATCTGGTGCCAACTCCATTCTGACTGAACTCTCCAACGAAGCGGTTGCGGTGGCGATGGAAGATGCCCTGCGCCTCAACGTCAGTGCGGTTGCAGCACAGGTCTATATCGGTACAGAACATGAACACCAATCCATTAAGAATATCATCAAGCTGGTGGATCAGGGGACGCGTTATGGCATGCCAACGATGGCGGTGACGGGCGTCGGTAAAGATATGGCCCGCGACCAACGTTATTTTTCGCTGGCGACGCGCATTGCGGCGGAGATGGGGGCAAACATCATCAAAACCTATTATGTCGATAGCGGTTTTGAGCGGGTTGTTGCGGGCTGTCCGGTGCCGATTGTGATTGCGGGGGGTAAGAAATTGGCGGAGCTGGATGCGCTGAATATGTGCTATCAGGCGATTGATCAGGGAGCATCGGGTGTGGATATGGGGCGTAATATTTTCCAGTCGGAAGCCCCGGTTGCGATGCTGAAAGCGGTGCAGGCCGTGGTGCATCACAATGAGAAACCCGCTCAGGCTTATGAGATTTTCCTGAGTGAAAAAGCGCAGGGGGAATAATATGCACGTCACATTAGTGGAAATTAATGTTAAAGCCGACAAGATCGCCGAATTTATCGACGTATTTCGGGATAATCACCTCGGTTCCGTTAAAGAGCCGGGCAATTTACGGTTTGATGTATTGCGTGATGAAAATATCCCAACTCGCTTCTATATCTATGAAGCCTATACTGATGAAGAGGCTGTTGCGGCACATAAGAAAACCCCCCATTACTTGCGCTGTGTCGAAAAACTGGCAGCGTTGATGACTGAGCCACGGAAAAAGACCACGTTTATGGGGCTGATGCCGGAAGGGAAATAAAGCAAGGGCTGATTTAACCCTCTGTTTATATGGATAATAATGATAACAGAGGGTAATTTTTATTGGTGTAACCAGTTAGCGATAAATATTGCCACTTGTTCCGGTTGATTGATATCGAGTTGTGGAAGTTGTGTTGCCAGCGCAATATCACTGGCAATGGCTATCACATGGGGATCGAGGATCTCATCAACAGTATGATTCAGGCCGTTGCGATAAAGTGCGATTTTGGGAATGGATTCTTGTTTGAATCCTTCAACCAAAATCAGATCCAATGAATTTGCATCAAACCGACTGGCGAGATAGTTAAGATCCAGTGCCGGAAACTCAGGCGTTTCAGTCATCAAAGCCCAGCGTTGCCGGCTGGCGACTAACGTTTGGGCTGCCCCTGCCTTGCGTAGCTCATAGCTGTCCTTGCCCGGCTTATCGACATCCATATTGTGATGAGTATGCTTAATCAGCCCAACGCGAATATGTTGCTGGCGCAATAGTGGAATGACTTGTTTTAATAGTGTCGTTTTTCCGGTTCCACTGTCAGCAGCAATACCCAGAATCGGCAGTATTGTCTCGTTGATGCTGTGGTTCATGCTGACTCCTGAAGGTGTTCCCAATGAAGGTGTTCCCAATGATGATGTTGCCAGTTAAGGCATTCTTCAGGGGTATTTAAGTTGGTGAAAGCGCTGGGGTTGGGAAAATAGACCGCCTGTGCCTTAATCATCTGCATAAAGAGCATTAATTTTCTGTCTCCCAACGCGAGATAACTTTCCAGGCGGGGGATGAGGCTGCGGTGCATTAATACCAGAGTCGGATGTGCGCGTTTGCAGTCATGTGCATAAGCTGCCCAAGCGTTTTGTTTGTAGTGCCACAGCCTTGCGACAAGGTGCTCAGGGAAATCGGGGACATCACAAGGGACAAATACCACCCACTCATGGATGGCGCTCTTTAAAACCGCCAACATACCAGCCAGTGGGCCGGAAAAATCAGCAACGATATCCGGTATGATGGGATAACCACTCTGCCGATAAATCCCCAGATTGCGATTGGCGTTGATCAACAGTTCATGAACCTGCGGCTGCAATCTTGTCGCAATATGTTGATATAGCGGCGCATTATTGAATTGCACCAACCCTTTGTCATTTCCTCCCATGCGGGTGGATAATCCCCCTGCCAGAATTGCGCCACTGATTTTTGGATGCGTCATGTTAAATCACCTGATATAGGGTATATATAACCATTGTGAATCAATATCTAACCATGCTGCTTTGAGGTGGCAGTATAACTTTACGCTGATTGACAGACCAATGCTTTCTCAGAGCCATTAATCTTGCTAATTTGTATAGTATTTATAAGGAACGGGAAATGAAGTATCACCGCCTCAATGAAGTTATCGAACTTTTACACCCGGTATGGAAGAATGAACCGGATTTAAATCTGGTGGCGTTGTTGCAGAAGCTGGCTGGTGAAGCGGGGTTCACTGGGCCGTTATCTGAATTAACGGATGATATTCTGATTTATCACCTGAAAATGCGTGGTACAGGGAGTCAGGCAGAAATCCCCGGATTGAAAAAAGATTATGAAGAAGATTTTAAGACCGCGTTGCTGCGCGCCCGGGGCATTATTAAAGATTGATGAAGAGAGAACTGTGTTGTGAAGGAACCGAAGGCTTTTAATTTTCAGAATATTACGCCAGATTTAATTATGGATGCCTTGGTACAGTCTGGCTTGTACCTTGATTCAGGTTTGACCGAACTGAATAGCTATGAGAATCGTGTGTATCAGTTCATGGACGAAAACCGCAAACGTTATGTCGTGAAATTTTACCGTCCTCTGCGCTGGAGCCAACAGCAGATCCAAGAAGAGCATGATTTTGCCCAGCAATTGCAGCAGGCTGATTTGCCGATAGCGGCACCCTTGATGTTTGACGGGCAGACGGTACTCAGCCACGGCGGTTTCTTTTTTGCCATTTTCCCCAGTGTGGGTGGGCGTCAGTATGAATCAGACAATTTTGACCAACTGGAAGATGTTGGGCGATTGCTGGGAAGAATGCATCAAATTGGCGCAAAGAACACATTCTCTGCCCGTCCTACGCTTAATCTTAATGAATATTTATATCAGCCGTATCAATATCTGGCTGAATGTGAGCTTATTCCCGCCAGACATAAACCGGGTTTTCTGGCTGCGCTGGATGAATTAAATCAGGCAGTCGCCAGCCAATGGCACAATAGTTGGCAAGTGTTGCGGCTGCATGGGGATTGCCATGCGGGTAATATTTTGTGGCGTGATGAAGCCTGGTTTGTGGATCTTGATGATGCCCGCAATGGTCCCGCTGTGCAGGATTTGTGGATGTTGCTCAATGGCTCACGGCAAGAACGGTTAGTCCAGTTGGATATTTTGCTTGAGTCATATGGGCAGTTTATGGCATTTGATCCCAAGACATTGGCATTAATAGAACCTCTGCGGGCGATGCGCATGGTCTACTATTTGGCTTGGGTTGCCCGTCGCTGGCAAGATCCGGCTTTTCCGAAAGCGTTCCCGTGGATGGCGGAGAGTGATTTCTGGCATAAGCAAGTGCGTCTTTTTTCTGAACAAGTCCGGCTGTTACAGGAACCCCCTTTACAACTCAACCCGATGTATTAATTTTTTTGGAGACCATTATGAAGAAATTTTGGCTGGCACTGGTGGGAGCGTTCATGGCATTTAATGCATCCGCTTCTGGTTTTTCTGAAGGCAAACAGTATACCGAGTTAAGGGAGCCGGTGGCGAATCAGCCTCAGGTGGTGGAGTTTTTCTCTTTTTATTGTCCTCACTGTTATCAGTTCGAAAATATTTACCATGTTCCTGCTACGGTTGAGAAAAACCTGCCGGCAGGTGTGACTCATACACGTTATCATGTGGATTTTCTGGGGCCTCTGGGTAAGGCATTGACTGACGCTTGGGCTGTCGCCATTGTCATGAAGGTTGAAGATAAAGTCACGCCTATTTTGTTTGAGGGCATTCAGAAAAGCCAAACCATCGGGAGCAAGGACGATATCCGGAATGCTTTCATCAAAGCGGGTGTTTCTGGTGAAGAATATGACGCAGCCCTGAACAGCTTTATTGTGCAATCTGTTGCCGCCAAAGAGCGTCAAGCCGCGCAGGATTTCAACTTGCGCGGTGTTCCGGCGGTTTTTGTTAATGGCAAGTATTTGATTAACAACGGGGGTGTTGATTCTCGTTCCGAGTTGGATTATGCCAAGAAATTCTCTGAGGCAGTGAACTATCTGGTGAACAAAAAATAAGTCGCAAGAAAACAAAAACGCGAGTATTAATATAAAATAATAGAGGTGTTGTGCCAGCCATAAGCGAGTTGGCACAATACTTGCCAAAAAGCACCTTTCATAACATAAACTCTGGTAATATCCACAAGTCAGTGATTTTAAAACGGTTGTAATATTCAATGAATATTTCACGTAATTCATTGATTTTTACCCCCTGTTATTCACTTTTGGTGGTGATAAACATAAATCTGGTTTATGTGCCATTTTTTTGTGCACAAAGTTATCCACAATATACCCATCAGAATATTTGTCACAATATGCGAGTTGATACGAGAAAATTCCCGCAAAATTCGTCTAGAACGACACAGTATGGCATTCTATTCTTTATTCATTCCCATTCATCCCTCAGAACGACGAAGAAAATTTTATGGCACAGATAGCAGACAATCCCCTGATTTTGGTTGATGGTTCTTCATACCTTTATCGTGCATATCATGCGTTTCCGCCACTGACAAACAGTTCAGGAGAGCCGACGGGCGCCATGTACGGCGTGCTGAACATGCTGCGAAGTTTGATCATGCAGTATAAATCCAGTCATGTGGCGGTTGTGTTTGATGCCAAGGGTAAAACGTTTCGTGATGAACTTTTTGCTGAATATAAATCTCACCGGCCACCGATGCCGGATGATTTGCGTTTGCAAATTGAACCGCTGCACAAGATGGTCAAGGCAATGGGATTGCCAATTCTGGTGGTATCAGGCGTTGAAGCTGACGATGTTATCGGCACTTTGGCTTTGCAGGCTGAAAAAGAAGGCCGTTCGGTGCTGATCAGCACGGGTGATAAGGATATGGCGCAATTGGTGACGCCAAATATCACCCTGATTAATACCATGACCAACACCCTCTTAGGGCCGGAAGGGGTGAAAGAAAAATATGGTATTCCTCCTGAACTGATTATCGATTTTCTCGCCCTGATGGGGGATTCTTCCGATAATATTCCGGGCGTGCCGGGCGTGGGTGAGAAGACCGCGCTGGGGCTATTGCAGGGGATTGGCGGATTAGATGACATTTATGCCCGACTGGGTGACATTGCCTCACTCAGTTTCCGTGGTGCCAAAACATTGGGCGGTAAAATGGAGCAGCATAAAGAGGTGGCCTACCTTTCCTACCAATTGGCAACCATTAAAACCGATGTTGAGCTGGATAAAACTTGTCTGGATCTTTCGGTGATGCCGCCGGATGCGGATGAGTTACTGGCACTGTTCAGCCATTATGAATTCAAACGTTGGATCAATGACGTACAGAATGGCACTTGGCTGGAAGGTAATGGACAGAAACCAGCCGCAGCCAGTACCAAGGCAGAATCCATATCTGCTACGCCAACCGCAGCTAAAATTTCACCGGAAATTTCACCGGAAAGTTATCAAACTATTCTTGAGCGCCAATCTTTGGATGAGTGGATTGAAAAACTCAAACAGGCACCGGCATTCTCTTTTGATACTGAAACTGACAGTCTTGATACCCTGACAGCCAATCTGGTGGGGATGTCTTTTGCCATTGCGGTGGGGGGATCAGATGTTGAAGCCGCCTATCTGCCATTGGGACATGATTATCTGGATGCGCCACAGCAATTGGATTTACACGAGGTTCTTGCCGCCTTAAAGCCGCTGCTGGAAGATGCTGACCTGCCTAAGATTGGCCAAAACCTGAAATTTGATCGTGGTGTGCTGGCGCGTTATGACGTTGCCCTGAATGGCATTGTTTTTGATACCATGCTGGAATCGTATGTATTGAACAGTGTGGAAGGGCGGCATGATATGGATAGTCTTGCTGATCGTCATTTGGGCTATAAGACCACCACATTTGAAGAGATTGCGGGCAAAGGCAAAAAACAGCTAACTTTCAATCAAATTCCATTGGAAGAAGCCGCAAAATATGCGGCGGAAGATGCGGATGTGACTCTTAGGCTGCATCAGGCCATGTATCCCCAGTTAGAGAGCGCCCCAACCCTGAAAAAAGTTTTCCAGAAGATCGAAATGCCGCTGGTGCCGGTATTGTCCCGCATGGAGAGAATCGGTGTATTGATCAATGCGCAAACGCTGGCAGAACATTCAAAGGAAATCACTGCGCGCTTGGGTGAGCTGGAAAAATCCGCTTATGAACTGGCAGGGGAAGAATTCAATCTGGCGTCACCAAAACAGCTACAAGTGATTCTATTTGAAAAAATGGGCTTGCCGGTATTGAAAAAGACACCGAATGGCGCTCCATCAACGAATGAAGAAGTGCTGGAGGCGTTGGCGGAGAATCATGAATTAGCCAGAGTGATTTTGGAACATCGTGGTCTGGCAAAACTGAAATCCACCTACACTGATAAGTTGCCTCAGATGGTACATCCGCTGACAAATCGCGTTCATACCTCTTATCATCAGGCGGTAACGGCAACGGGGCGTCTCTCTTCCCGTGATCCGAATCTGCAAAATATTCCGGTTCGCAATAGCGAAGGGCGACGTATCCGTCAGGCTTTTGTGGCGCCGGAAGGCTACCGCATTATGGCGGCAGACTATTCACAGATTGAATTGCGCATCATGGCGCACTTGTCGCAGGACACAGGCTTGTTGGAGGCATTTGCCCAAGGCAAGGATATCCACCGCGCGACGGCTGCGGAAGTGTTTGGCGTGCCATTGGAACAAGTGACCAGCGAGCAGCGTCGCAGTGCCAAGGCGATTAACTTTGGCCTGATTTATGGCATGAGTGCGTTTGGTCTGTCCCGCCAGCTAAGCATTCCGCGTGGCGAAGCACAACGCTATATGGATCTCTATTTTGAACGTTATCCGGGGGTGCTGGCTTATATGGAACGTACACGCCAGCAGGCGGCGGATCATGGATTTGTCGAAACGTTAGAGGGCCGTCGGTTGTATCTGCCGGATATCAAATCGCGTAACGCCATGCGTCGCAAGGCGTCAGAGCGTGAAGCCATCAACGCACCAATGCAGGGTACGGCAGCGGATATCATCAAATTGGCAATGATTGCGGTAGATGACTGGATTGTCAGTGAGCAGCCCGATGTGCGCATGATCATGCAGGTTCATGATGAATTGGTATTTGAAGTGCATGAATCAGCGCTGGAAACCGCAGGGCAGAAAATTAGGGAGCTGATGGAACGGAGTATGCAGCTTGATGTGCCGTTAAAAGTGGATATTGGGCTTGGTGATAATTGGGATCAGGCACACTGATAGACTTTTTTGATTTTTATCAAAAAGACGCCAAAAAAAGGAAAGAAGAGCCGCAGAAATGGGGTTCTTTTTTTATTGAATGATTTTTATGAAATTACTGCTTGTTTAATGAACTAAAATCATGGCGGTTATGCCATGAACAGGCTTATGACAAGGAATTTAGGTTAGGTTTTATATTAGATCTAGATCTCATAAATATGTAATTAAACTACATTAATGACGCTATAATAACCATTATTGCTTAAATTTTAACGGCTGAATCGAGGTAATTGGTGAAAATTAATTACAAAAAAGACTTTTTTTGCTGAAAGGAATAGGTTAAAGTTATCGGCGTAGGGTACAGAGGTAAGATGTTCTATCTTTCAGACCTTTTACTTCACGTAATCGGATTTAGCTGAATATTAGCTGCCCCAGTCATCTCTTTTGACTGGGGCGTTTTTTTATGTCCGGTTTATGGGGGGAAGGGCAGGGGCGAACATTACTCCGCCTCAATGGCCGGTTGGTTGAACCAAAGGTTGAGTTGTTGCTCTAGTTTATCGGTGCCGATTTTTTTCAGGGCGGAAAAGTATTCGACCTGAACATCACCCTCCAGCGAGGCCAGTTCCTGACGAACTTTCGCCAGTTGGCTCTTACGGGCACCGGATGCCAGTTTATCGGCCTTAGTGAGCAATACCATGACAGGAACCTGCATCACAACAGCCCATTCGATCATTTGCATATCCAGATCTTTCAGCGGATGACGGATATCCATCAAAACCACCAGCCCCAACAGGCATTCGCGCTTCTGGAGATATTCTCCCAAGGCTTTCTGCCACTTACGTTTCATCTCTTCGGGTACTTCAGCGTAGCCATAGCCCGGCAAATCGACCAGACGAATACCTTCTTCTACTTCGAACAGGTTAATCAACTGGGTACGGCCGGGGGTTTTACTGGTACGCGCAAGGCTCTTCTGGCGGGTCAGTGCATTCAGGGCGCTGGATTTACCCGCATTTGACCTACCGGCAAACGCGACCTCAATGCCCACATCTTGAGGTAGGTGGCGAATGTCCGGTGCACTCGTGACAAAGTGGGTCATATGATAGTTGTAGTTCTTGATGGTCAAAATGGTTATCTCCCTGGGGAATACACAAAATAGCTCGGTGATTATACCGAGAGCAACCGCTTGTGGACAGGTGAACTTTTATTCCATCCCAACCGCTATGTATATTTTTTTAACATGGGAGAAAATGGCGTGAAATAAAATGGAATGTAATCGTTCGAAAGCATACCAATATGAAGGTTATTCTCGAAATAACCTTTGCCTAAATATGCGAATATAAAAGTCGTATGGATAGATTTTCCCTCCACTCATCTAAAATACTCGTAAATGTAGGTAAATCTTTGGAACTTCATGCTATTGGGAATTACACTTAATGAGTTTTGTTGTTATGAGTTTTATTGTTGACCTCAAAAATAAAGGAACCATCAATGTTTAAACGTATTTTTGTGTCGCTTATGACTGCTTGTGCTATCAGTGCGATAGCTGTCCCGGCGTTGGCCGCTGAGACTCACGTGAAGCTGGTCACATCAGCCGGAGAAATCGAGCTTGAGTTAGAGAGTAATAAGGCACCAATTTCTACCAAGAATTTCGTTGAGTATGTCAATGAGGGATTTTATAACAACACTATCTTTCATCGCGTGATCCCCGGTTTTATGATTCAGGGCGGTGGCTTCACAAAAGAGATGAAGCAGAAAGCCACCAAAGATCCCATCAAGAATGAGGCAGACAACGGTTTGCGTAATCTGCGTGGCACGATTGCGATGGCGCGTACCGCAGATAAGGACAGCGCAACCAGCCAGTTCTTTATTAACGTGACCGATAATGCTTTTCTTGACCACGGGCAGCGTGACTTCGGTTATGCCGTCTTTGGCAAGGTCGTAAAAGGTATGGACGTGGTTGATAAAATTTCTCAAGTCAAAACAGAAAATGTGGGTCCTTATCAAAATGTGCCGGTGAAACCCATTGTGATCTTGTCTGCCAAGGTTGAGCCTTAACCGCCCGAACCCGGCATCATACGGTATTTGGATAATCATTCACGGTTGTTTGAGTACCGTTTGTTCCCCCCTGAATCATCCCTCTTTCTGCTATTTCTACGTTGTCACCGCAGGGCATCATGGCGGGTGCAGTCCCTGTACCCCTATTTTAAACATGCTTCTGTGGTATGATGAGTCCCCCGTTGCTGTTGATACTGCTTTACCTGATTTTACTGTCATACAGAATGCATAATACTCCTGTGGAGTAGGAACTTATAAAACTATAATAATCAGTAGGATATGCTCCTATGTTACTCATAATAGATAACTACGATTCTTTTACATTCAATTTATATCAATATTTTTGCGAGTTAGGGACAGAGGTTTTAGTTAAGCGTAATGATGAGCTACAGCTTGAAGATATCGAAGCGTTGGCGCCGACGCATTTAGTCATTTCTCCCGGCCCTTGCACGCCAAATGAAGCCGGGATCTCGCTGGAAGCCATTTCACATTTTGCCGGGAAATTGCCTATCCTCGGTGTGTGTCTCGGACATCAGGCGATAGGTCAGGCTTTTGGTGCCAGCATTGTTAAAGCCCGTGAAGTGATGCATGGAAAAACCAGTTTGATCCACCACAGCCAGCAAGGGGTATTCAAAGGATTGGTTCATCCATTAACTGTCACACGTTACCACTCTCTGGTTATTGCCGCAGAAACGCTTCCTGCTTCATTTGAAGTGACAGCATGGAGTCAGCGCAATGGTGATGTCGATGAAATCATGGGAATACGTCACCGTACTTTGCCACTGGAAGGTGTGCAATTTCATCCAGAAAGTATTCTTAGTGAGCAGGGACATGAATTATTGAATAATTTCCTCAAATATTAATCCAGATACCATCACATTCCCTCATTCGTTATTTTTTATTTGCCCTTATGTGATTTTTTATTCATATTTTATGGGTATTATTTCATTTTTAAATGGTGAATATACCCTATGGACTTTAAGTGGAGAGATAATCAATGCCCCTTGAAGTACAACAAATAGATAAAAATAAGGTGAGGGAAATGGGAGAAAACAAAGCAACAAACCGCAGTATTCATGAGCAGGTAATGTTGCCTGTTTATGCGCCGGCGAGTTTTATTCCTGTCAGAGGGCAAGGGAGTCGGGTCTGGGATCAACAGGGTAAAGAATACATTGATTTTGCCGGCGGTATCGCGGTATTGGCTTTGGGGCACTGCCATCCGGCGTTGGTGAATGCCCTGAAACAGCAAGGTGAAAAATTGTGGCATCTCAGCAATATTTTTACCAATGAACCTGCCTTAACCCTGGCGCAAAAATTGATTGATGCGACTTTTGCGCAAAAGGTTTTTTTCGCCAATTCAGGCGCGGAAGCCAATGAAGCCGCCTTTAAATTAGCACGTCGTTATGCGATTACTCGCTATCATCCCAATAAAACCAAAATTATTGCTTTTCATCAGGCTTTTCATGGACGCACCTTTTTCACTGTTTCGGTCGGGGGACAGGCGAAATATGCCGAAGGTTTTGGCCCCAAACCGGCGGATATTGTCCATGTGCCTTTTAATGATTTGGATGCCGTCAGAGCGGTGATTGATGAGCACACCTGCGCCGTTGTCTTGGAGCCGATCCAAGGGGAAGGGGGCGTCACCCCTGCGACGATGGCGTTTCTGCATGGCGTGCGTGAATTGTGCGATCAGCATCAGGCTCTGTTGGTTTTTGATGAAGTTCAGAGCGGGATGGGGCGCACAGGCAAATTGTATGCTTACCAGCATTATGGCGTCCAGCCGGATATTTTGACGACCGCAAAAGCGCTGGGCGGCGGTTTCCCGATCAGTGCGATGTTAACAACAGATACCATTGCGGCAGCCATGGAAACCGGTGCGCATGGCACGACGTATGGCGGAAATCCGTTGGCTTGTGCTGTCGGCTGTGTCGCACTGGATATTATCAACACGCCAGAAGTGCTGACAGGCGTGGAAAAACGTCACGATCTGATCCTACATGCCCTGAAAAAGATGAACCAAAAGTATGGCATTTTCCGTGAATTTCGTGGCAAGGGGTTGCTGATTGGGGCGGTATTGCAAGCAGAATATCAGGGTAAAGCCAGAGAAATCTTGCAGCAAGCGGCGGAACTGGGATTGGTGTTATTGAGTGCGGGAGACAGCATTTTGCGCTTTACCCCTTCATTGATCATTCCTGAGGATGATATCAGCGAGGGCATGATGCGGTTGGAGATGGCGATATCCCGATGGTTAGCCCAAAGCAGGTGAAGCCATAAAAAAGCCAGTGCGAAGCAACAGGTTGCACTGGCGGGTTTCAGGTTTATCAGGAATTAACGCGTCCCATAAACAACGATGGTTTTACCATGTGCAGAGATCAGGTTTTGATCTTCGAGCATTTTCAAAATACGGCCAACCGTTTCACGGGAGCAACCCACAATCTGCCCAATTTCCTGACGTGTGATTTTGATTTGCATACCATCAGGATGAGTCATTGCATCAGGTTGTTTGGCCAAATTGAGCAACGTCTGGGCGATACGGCCGGTCACGTCCAGAAAGGCTAAGTTACCTACTTTTTCGGAAGTGGTTTGTAGGCGACTGGCCATCTGAGCAGATAAACGCATCAGAATGTCAGGATTGACCTGAATTAACTGGCGAAATTTCTTATAAGAAATTTCAGCCACTTCACAGGCACTTTTAGCTCGCACCCATGCAGTACGTTCTTGCCCATCTTCAAACAATCCAAGTTCACCGATGAAATCGCCCTGATTTAAATAAGAGAGAATCATCTCCTTACCTTCTTCATCTTTTATTAGAACAGCAACCGAACCTTTAACAATGTAGTAAAGCGTTTCTGCTTTCTCGCCTTGATGAATAAGCGTGCTCTTGGATGGATATTTGTGAATATGGCAGTGTGACAAAAACCATTCAAGAGTAGGGTCTGTTTGTGGCTTGCCGAGAACCATTCGCTTTATCCTCTGTTGTTATTTCTGCCTTTATGATGTGAGAAACTGCCGCTTCTCTTCAGGCTGGCTTTATAAAGTCAATAGCTTAACATATTAACTTGCTGAAAAACTGATAAACGGGAACTTTATATGGATTATAAGGATGTCAGAATACTGGCATATTGATCTTAACCCATATACCTTGCCAGTCCACGTTTGTAACCTTGTTTGTAACACAGGAAAACGTTTCTGTCTTCTCCTGTATCGCTTCAGCTTATTAAACAGGTGGCCAGATTACCAGAAATCTGGCGGAAAAGACGGTCTTATTGATTTTACATTTATTTTTATCACCTAATTTATTGTTAAAAAACGGCCTATTTATTTAAATGAAGCAGATAACGTTATTTTTTGTTACCTGCTTTATTAAAAATAGACTCTTCGTACTGCAAGAAAATAGGGTAATTATGAGATTTTTTTGCCTTCCAGTAATTGTTTAACCAGTGGGGCCATAATTAATTCCATGGCCAGACCCATTTTTCCGCCGGGAACGACAATCGTATCTAGGCTGGAAATAAATGAGCCCTGAAGCATAGCCAGCAAATAAGGAAAATCAATTTGAGTGAGACCGCGGAAGCGGATCACGATAAAACTTTCGTCCAGCGAAGGAATGGCCTTGGCGGAAAAAGGGTTAGAGGTATCAACGGTCGGGACTCGCTGGAAATTGATGTGGGTACGTGAAAATTGGGGAGTGATGTAGCGGATATAGTCATCCATTGAGCGGACAACGGAATCCATGACGGCTTCTCTGGAATGCCCGCGCTCGCTGGTATCACGGATGAGTTTTTGTATCCACTCCAGATTGACGATGGGTACAACGCCAATCAACAGGTCAACATGGCTGGCGACATTGTGTTGTGGCGTGACAACACCACCGTGCAAGCCTTCATAAAACAGAACGTCAGTGTTTGATGGCAAGGGTTCCCACGGTGTGAAAGTCCCCGGCAATTGGTTATAGGGGACGGCTTCATCATAGGTATGGAGATATTTCCGGCAGCGGCCATTGCCTGTTTCCCCATAGTCAAAGAAAGTCTTCTCCAGCATACTGAAATCATTGGCGGCTGGCCCAAAGTAGCTGATATGCCTGCCCTGTTCTCTTGTTTTCCGAATCTCGGCATCCATTTCAGGACGAGTATAACGATGGAAACTGTCCCCTTCTATCTGTGCGGCGGTGACGTCAAATTGCTGGAAAATCTTGCGGAAGGCGACACTGGTTGTGGTTGTTCCCGCTCCACTGGAACCAGTGATTGCGATGACGGGATATTTGGCAGACATGAACAGACTCCTTAGCAATAAAATTGGCGAATCAGTCAATCAGAATGAATAAAGCAAGCTGAACCTCATGGGCGAAACGTCGCTTTGGGCAAGATATTAACGGTTTCATGTAATTCAGACCATATCAACAGAACCTCACCGCGTTCAAGCTGATGTTTGACATCCTGCACTTTTTGTTCGAGCGTTTTTTCCTGTTCACCGTAATCCGTCCCTTCCCGCAGGACAAAACTTTCAATCAAGTTGAGGAGTGTATTGGTTTCCAACTGTTGCCACGGGATAATCATCGTGATTGCTCCTGATAATGTGGTGATGCTTCATAATGAATTGATTTCATGATGAGTTGTGTGTGAAATAACATACTGCTATTTTTCTCGGAAAGACATATTAACTATTGGGGTGGGAGGGGAATCTACCCATGACTGCAAGTCTGATATTTTCGCTTAGTATATTTATGTTTATTTCCGCTGTCACACCGGGTCCGAACAATTTGTTGCTGACCTCATCGGGCGCTAATTTCGGTATCCGCCGCTCCATCCCGCTTTGTCTGGGTATTGTGTTGGGAATGCAGACAATTTTGCTGCTGTCTGCGTTTGGTGTTGCCGCGTTACTGCTGATTTATCCTGCCATCTATACGGGCTTGAAAGTGCTCGGATGCCTGTATTTACTATGGCTGGCTTGGAAAACAGCTACTTCGCATTATCAGCGGCTGGATACGACAACATCGGCAGGCGAACCGATCAAAATTCACCAAGGTTGGTTATTGCAGTTTTTGAATCCGAAAACATGGTTGATGGGATTGGGTGCAATCAGTAGTTACAGTCTGGCCGGAGCGCTCTACAACCATTCCATTTTTGTTATCAGTATCGTGATGCTTATCGCCAATCTCCTTGCGGGTGCCATCTGGCTGGTTCTCGGCTCACTGATTGGCCGGTTGCTGGGAGGCCGCCGCGCGTGGTTTATATTCAATATCACCATGGGGGTTCTGACCGCCGCTTGTGTGCCTTTAATCTGGTTTGGCTGAATCAGCTTAGGTCGATATGCTTGCTTCCGAAGAATAACGTGAGCGTGAAGCCGGCGATATAAGCGACGATCAGTCCGGCACCATAGATTGCCATGCCCGCGAAAATGCCACTGTTGGATGTCATCAGTGGCAGGGCAACCAGCCCGGAGGGGCCGAAAACACTATTTAATCCGACAGGCCATCCCCACCAGGCAATCAGGCCAATGAAGAACCCTCCTGCGGCCCCGCCGAGGCAGGCAGTGACAAACGGTTTGACGCGGGGCAGGGTAACGCCATAAATCAACGGCTCGCCAATTCCCAAAAAACCCGGAATGATGGCACCTTTGATCTGAGTGCGCAGCAAAGAGCCTTTGGCGGCTTTTACATATAACGCCAATGCGGAGCCTACTTGCCCCGCTCCTGCCATCGCCAGAATAGGGAAAAGGGAGTTGAATCCTTGGGACTCCATCAGCGCAAAATAGACGGGGATAAATCCCTGATGCACACCAAACATCACGGCGATCAGGAACAGTCCCGCCAAGACGGCTGTGCCGAATGGATTGCCGTTCAGGTTCACGAATAACCATGACATCACGGTAAACAGATAACTTCCGACAGGCATAATGACGATAAATGTGACGGCACCCATGATAAGTAGGGTAATTGCGGACGTCAGGATCATATCCAGATCATCTGGCATGATTTTACGGATCTGTTTTTCCACCCAGGCCCCCGAAATACAGGCAATCAGCACTCCGATGATATTGCCTCGCGGGTCAATGGCGAAGCCAAAGAAATGGCTGATACCGGAATAGAATCCACTGGTGGCTTCGGCGTGATAACCCAGTACAAATAGCGATGCGATGATGGCGCCATTAACCCCTGAGCCGCCAAAGGCTTTTTGTGCATTGTAGCCAATCAAAATGCCCAAGAAGCTGAACATGCCTTTGCTGAAAATTTTCATATAGCTGACCATCTCAACCAATATGGCGTTGGGATGAGTCACTTCGTTGATAAGAACCTGCTCCAGCAGGGTAGCGAAACCCAATAACAGGCCGACAGCAATAAATCCGGGGATCAAGGGAGTAAAGATCGTGGCAAATTTTGCCAGGAATTGATGGATTGAACGGGTTTGTTTTGCTTTGAGCTGTTTTTTATTGGAAGTAGCGATATCTTTTAACTTGTCAGAATGAGGCTCGGCCGCGAGCGGTTCTGAATGACTGAGGTGGCGTGGATCACTTAACAGCGTTTTCATCCCGTCTGCTGCTGTTTGGGCTTTGCCGGGGCCGAGAATAATCTGGAGTTGGTCATCCGTCTCGATGACGCCCAACACGCCGGCAATTTGCTTCAACCTGAATACATCGGTCAGTGAATCATCCCGTAGCGTCAACCGCAGGCGGGTCATGCAATTGCCACAATGTGTCACATTGCCCGTCCCGCCAATGGCGTCGAGTATTTTGGCCAACATTTCCTGACTGATTTTAGCCATTGATAACCTCATCTAAAGAGGCAATGATTATCGGTCTATTGAGATAGCCGGCCGGATAAGCCCTTGGTGTTCTGCCAATAATACTTTGGCCTCTCCGGCACTGATGCCCGATAAAATCATCACGATTGCGGTTTTGCAGTGACCACCACAGGCGTTAAGGGCATGTTCTGCCCTCTCCCTGCTGCACTCAGTGGCGGCCATGACAATGTTTTTCTGACGTTCGATTAATTTGGCGTTGGTGGCTTCGACATCAACCATCAAATTACCATATACCTTGCCAATGCGGATCATGGCACCGGTTGTGATCATATTCAGGATCAACTTTTGTGCCGTTCCTGCTTTCATGCGGGATGAACCTGTTATCACCTCTGGCCCCACGACCGGTGTGATGGCAATATCAGCCAACGGCACCATTGGGCCGTTTGGGTTGCAACTGAGACCGGCAACCGTTGCCCCAACCGATTTGGCATATTCCATTGCGCCTAATACATAAGGTGTTCGGCCACTGGCCGCGATCCCGACCAATATATCTCTTTGGTTAAAGTGTAGCCCCTTAAGATCTTCTGCACCTAATCGCCGATTGTCTTCCGCATTTTCGACCGCTTTCAGGATGGCTTGATGCCCTCCGGCGATTAAACCGATCACTTGTTCTGGTTTTGTACCATAAGTGGGGGGACATTCACTGGCATCCAAGATCCCTAAACGCCCAGAGGTACCCGCGCCGCTATAGATTAAGCGTCCACCCTGACGAAACGCTTCGGCCACTTTATCAACCACACGGGCAATCTGGGGCAGGGTTTTGCCAACGGCAATCGCCACTTGTTTATCTTCATCGTTGATAACGCGCAGCATATCGAGAGTTGAGAGTTGATCAATATGGGTACTGGCGGGGTTACGACTCTCTGTTATCATATTGCTCAAGTCGATTTTCATCATTTTTCTGCCATATTTTATGGAAACTAAGACGTGATTTAGGTGCGTCAGGTTATCTTACTGAGCATTTAATATAAAATATACACCCAAATAGGCGAAAAAAACCATGTGGCTAAAATTATCTCCCATAGGGAATAACAGTTTGGTTTTATTTTAGTTTGTGTTTTGAGGCGTTTTTAATATGCTTACCTGAAACGAGGTCAATGCAATTTCATGGAAGGGAGACGCATTTCTGGATTTTATAAAAATCAACATGCTTTATCCATAAAATGGCATGCCAACACAGAATATTCCGATATATAGAATCTTAAGGGATTGTTAAAATTGATTATTATTGTTATCATTGGCAACGCACGATAAAACCTGACATTATCCTATTGCTATTTTTTATATCACGTTCTATGCGTGGTATTTTTACTCATTTTATGATGGTGGCTATCGTTGTTGTTGTATTCGATATAAAGCTATTCCTTATTAACGCGTAATAAGAGTAAAAATTAAAACAACCCAAAAATAGGGCGTGAATTATCGATTAATAATATTATTAATATAAATTGTTTGCGGTTTGCTGCATGATACGAGTAAGACTAGATATATATCCTTTTCTTTATGTTGCCAATTAAATTATTCACATACTCGTTTAGTAATATGATATTTTAACTTTCATGACTTTTGGTATTTCTTTGAGGAAGGAGAAATAAAGGAAGGTTATCAGTTGATAACTATATGTTAATTGTTTCGTCCTTAGTGGTAACTTTAATTTTACAATAGGGAAGATCATCAGTTTTGGATTTTTATTTGTATACCTGTCCCAAGCATTTTTAAATTTCAGAAATATTAATAATTCTGTAGTTTAAAAAATGAAGGCGAGTATATGTCAGTATGGATAACCGGAAGGGACGGGGCTGTATTACCGAAATGATTACCGATAATTAGTTTTAATTGAAATTGTTTTTTAATGTAATTAAAACGCGGGAATAATAAATATTTTGCGAATTTTCCCCTTATTAACTAACCTTTTATTAGCTAACATTTTGACCTGTTGACCGGATAAAACCTTTGGCAAAACACGAAGTTAAAATGCTATCACCATGAATCTGTAATGTTTTGTAGTTATTTAACAATCATTGGGCTAAAGAACATGGATATACGCAATCTTGAAGCTTTTATCGTTTTAGCTGAGACTCTCAATTATCATAGGGCTTCGCAAAGGCTGTATCTTTCTCAGCCTGCCTTGTCGAAGAAAATACATGGGTTGGAAGATATTCTTGGGGCGTCACTATTTACAAGGGGGCCAAGTGGAACACGATTGACCGATTTTGGGGAAAAGACGCTGGAAAATGCCCGGAAGCTTTTGACTCACTATGAACAGTTTAAAAGTCAGGTTCATTTTGATTCAAGAGAGGATATGGTCAGGCACTTATATGTCGGTTCTTGCTTTCCTATTCACAATTACTCCCAGATTGAGAAGCAATTCGTGGAAAAGAAAGGGAATGTGGTGCTGGCATTGGTCACCGGATTGTCAGTAGATCAGCAGATAAGTTTACTGAACGCAGGAATGCTACATGTTGCAGTGATGCCCCTGTCATCCATTATGGCCAAGTTAGAACCCAAAAAGGTGTTTACGGAAAGATTGGTCTATATCTTTAAAAAAAGGAGTCATCTGATCTCTAAATTCAGGGCTACCTTAAGTCAGTTTGGCAATGGGGTTTCTCCGACAAATGTATCAAAGAAGAAAGAGGTGGTTGAGTTAACTGATTACCTTAACGTTTTCCCCATTTATACCGGTGACAATATGCATTTGTTATTAAAAACAAATGATATCATGTTGATTATTGAGATGATTACAAAAAATAGTGTCTATACGTGTGTACCTAAACGGATTATTAGTGCTATCCCTGAGTATTATATGAATTCTTTGGAAATTGTTGAAACGGATAAAAAAATTGATCTTGGGGTGGTATGGGCAAAGTCAATGGGTGACCATCTGATTGAGGATGCCGAAAACTTTTCAACATTGGTGGCCAATGTATAAGTTGATGATTATTGTTTGTTTTATATGGAATGTTTTTTATTTCTTCTCTTATGTTATTAAAATTTGGGCTGTAACTTGTCAAGGTTTTAATTTTATATTTTGCTGGGTAAACAGGGGAGCCTATTTCCAGTGCCTGAACAAATGGTGGAATAAGCGAATGGGAAATAATCGGGTATTGAATAACAATACCCGATTATACTTACAGGTTTATACCTGAAAAATGAATTGGCGCCTTAACTCGCATTAAATACTGTTGTCATTTGTTCGAGCTGTTCCTGAATATCCAGCCATTCTATTTCGATATCTTCCAGTCTGGATTTTGTTTGTGTCTGCTGATGCAGGCATTCCGTCAGTTCAGTTTTACGATCATGTTCGTAAAGGGTGTTGTCCGACAGCTTTTCTTCTAATTCTGCCAATGCCGCGCCCAGTTTTTCTATCTGTTTTTCAAGGGTCGTGAGCTGCTTACGCAATGGTTGCGTTTGGTTACGGAATTCAGCTTCACGCCGTTTTTGATCTTTACGTTCCTGAGCACTGTAATTTTGCGTGCCATTGGTTGAAGATTCACTATCCGATTTCTCTTTTTCCTGAGCGTCCCGCATTTGTTGGCGTTGAAGCTCAGTCAACCATTGCTGGTAATCTTCTAAATCGCCTTTAAACGGTTCTACTTTGCCGTCATGCACCAGATAAAGTTCGTCGGTTGTAGAGCGCAGTAAGTGCCTGTCATGCGATACGACAACCAGCGCACCTTCGAAATCAATCAGTGCTTCGGTCAATGCCTGCCGCATGTCGAGATCAAGGTGGTTGGTCGGTTCATCAAGCAGAAGGAGGTTAGGACGCTGCCAGACAATGAGCGCCAGTACCAAACGAGCTTTCTCACCACCGGAGAAACGTCCGCTCGGATCGGTGACTGGATCGCCTTTAAAACCAAATCCCCCCAGATAATCCCGAAGCTGTTGCTCCGTTTCTTGCGGTGCTATTCGGGCTAAATGTTGTAATGGCGATTCATCTGCCCGTAGGTATTCCAGTTGGTGCTGTGCGAAGTAGCCCAGTTTAATGCCTTTCGATAAGGCAATTTCTCCCTGCTGAGGCGTCAGTTCCGCGGCCAGCAATTTGATTAAGGTGGATTTACCCGCCCCATTGCGGCCCAACAAGCCGATGCGTGAACCCGGCACCAGATTTAATTTGATCGAGTTCAGTACTGTTTTTTCACCATAACCCGCGCTGACTTTATCCATGTTTAAGAGTGGATTTGGCAGGTTATCCGGTTGGCGAAAACTGAAATGAAAAGGGTTGTCGACATGGGCGGGTGCGATAAGCTCCATGCGTTCCAGCATCTTAATGCGGCTTTGTGCCTGTTTTGCCTTAGATGCCTTGGCACGAAAGCGGTCAATATAGCTCTGCAAATGCGCTACTTTTTCCTGTTGGCTTTGATACAGCGCCTGTTGCTGGGCAAGTTTGGCGGCGCGTTGCCGTTCGAAGGAAGAGTAGTTGCCGGTATACTCGTACAGATCCTGCTGCTCAATGTGCAGAATTTTATCAATAACCGGATCGAGGAAATCGCGATCGTGGGAAATGAGGATCAAGGTGCCGGTATAACTTTTCAGCCATTTTTCCAGCCAGATAACAGCGTCCAGATCAAGGTGGTTGGTTGGTTCATCGAGCAGTAACAGGTCAGACCGGCAGATCAGCGCTTGTGCCAGATTGAGGCGCATACGCCAGCCACCGGAAAACGAACGGACAGGTTGTTCTAACTGAGCCGGGGAAAAGCCCAACCCGTGCAGCAAGCTGGCGGCTCTGGCGCGGATTGTCCATGCCTGAATGGTATCAAGCAAACCGTGGAGATGGGCGATGGCGTGACCGTCATTTTGTTCATTGGCGGTGTTTAGTTTTTGCTCCAGTTGCCGGAATTCTCGGTCACCATCGATGACATATTCCAGCGCTGATGTTTCCAGGGCAGGCGTTTCCTGATTGACCCAAGCCAGTGACCAATTATTGGGGAATGTGGCAGAGCCGCTCTCGGCCTGAAGCTCATCTTTGAGTAATGCAAGTAGGGTAGATTTACCACAGCCATTCTTGCCAACTAATCCGACTTTCTGCCCAGGATTTATGGTTGCGTTGGCGCTGTCCAACAGGACGCGAATGCCACGGCGGATTTGCAGTGAAGAGAAAACAATCATAGATGCCGTCTATATATAATATGTTAAGTTAATAATTAGGCTATATATCCTTCAATTGATAGGCAGAGTGATCGTTGATGCGTATAGTGATCGATGTGCCGCAATTTGAAATCTATCGGGTATATGTATTCAATTTTAAGTGCTGGTGTGCATGGTAGCGGAAAATATCTGTCCTGACACGTTTTAGGGGAAATGGAAGGGCAGATAAATATGAACAGCGTTGGGGGGAATTATGTCAGTCAGTCGTAAGCGTTTTATTGCGGGAGCGGTTTGCCCAAAATGCCAATCACAGGATACGTTAGCCATGTGGCAGGAGAATAAGGTTGATGTTGTTGAGTGTGTCCATTGTGGTCATCTACAGAGGCAGACGGATGAAGCGGTCACATTTCATGTCAGGGATCAGGAACAGGTTATTGGGATCTTTACACCACAGTAAATCAATACACATACCATAAATTGTGGATAAATTTTGCCGTTGCCTAGGTACAGCGACGTAGAATTCCGTTACAATTGGCAGCATTTTTTAGGCTGTAAAAATTTTCCCTCACGGGGTTTTCCCTCGGGTATGTAGGAGTTGTCATGAAAGTAACAAAAGACTTGGTGGTCAGTCTGGCTTATCAGGTAAGAACAGAAGATGGTGTTTTAGTTGATGAGTCCTCGGTGAGCGCACCGTTAGACTATCTGCATGGCCGTGGTTCTCTTATCAGCGGATTGGAGAAAGCACTGGACGGCCGTGAGGTGGGTGAGCGTTTTGATGTCAGCGTAGAAGCCGCAGATGCCTACGGTCAGTATGATGACAACTTGGTTCAGCGTGCACCAAAAGAAGTGTTTGTCGGTGTGGATGATATTCAGGTGGGTATGCGTTTCCTGGCTGACACGGATCAAGGACCTATCCCAGTAGAAATCACGGCGATAGAAGGTGACGAAGTGGTGGTTGATGCTAACCACATGCTGGCTGGCCAGAATCTGAAATTCAATGTTGAAATTGTAGCGATTCGTGAGGCGACCGAAGAAGAATTGACTCACGGCCATGTGCACGGTCAAGGTGGTTGTGGTGATGATCACGACCACGACCACGGTGAGCATGAGTGCTGCGGCGGTAGCTGCCACTAAAACGCAATCGAGCTAACTGAAAATCGTTGGTAGCCTGAACAATCAGTAAGCCAACTCAGTAAGCAGAAAAGAGAAGCACGTGATGGGCTTCTCTTTTTTATTTTGTGCCCCGGCCTTCCTTGGCAGCGATTTTCCCTGATGAATATCAGTAATGAGGGGGAGGTGTTTCTTCAGAAAGGGGGGCAATGATGGATGTCTGGTGAGTTTTCAGACGTTCAGTGATTAATTTTAGGTGTTCTTTCAATCGGTCAGTTTCAATCTGTTGCTTTATCACTTCCTGATTCAATGCTTCAATCGTGGCTTCTTGATAGGCCAGTTTGGTTTCTAGTTGCTCAAATCTTTGTTCAAATTCAGATAATTCCATTATCTTTTCTCCTGCCTCTGCTCAATTAATGAATGACGAAACGATGACTTGGTCAAGATGACACTATAATACTCCACATCATTTGCGAAATAGGATTTTACGAAACCTCTTCACTTTAATGTTGTCTCAACAATTTTTGTTGCAAGATAAAGCAAACATTGTCATTGGTTTCCTAAGGCGGTTATAGTAAATGTTATGACCTATGCTGATGGTAACCCGACCCAAACTGATTGGAGAATAGGATGAAATCATTGTTTAAAACAACGCTGTTGGCAACGACACTGGCGGTGGCGTTTAGTGTACCTCAAGCTTTGGCTGCTAATACCGAAACCAAAGACGAAGTAAAATTGAATACCGCTTTTAAAACAGTAGAACAGCAAAATTCTTATGCTTTGGGTGCTTCTTTGGGCGGCTATATGGCCAACTCATTGCAAGAGCAGAAAACGCTCGGTATTAATATCGAAAAAGCACAATTACTGGCCGGTGTTGAAGATGCTTTAAATAGTAAAACCAAACTGACTGATAAAGAGATTCAGGAAACCCTGTCGGCCTTTGAAACTAAAGTGAAAAGTGCAGCACTGGCCAAGGCAGAAAAAGAAGCCAGTGAGAATGGCGAAAAAGGAGCCAAATACCGCAAAGAGTTTGCTAAACAAGCTGGCGTAGTAGAAACCAAAACGGGACTTCTTTACAAAATTGATAAACAAGGTACGGGTAACGCCCCTAAAGAGACGGATACTGTTGTCGTCAATTACAAAGGTTCTTTGATTGATGGTCAGGTCTTTGACAGCTCTTATGAACGTAAAGAGCCTCTGACACTGCGTTTGGACAGCGTTATCCCGGGTTGGAAAGAAGGTTTACAGTATGTGAAGAAAGGTGGAAAAATCACATTAGTTGTTCCGCCTAAGTTGGCTTATGATCAGGCAAGTTTGCCTAAAATCCCGGCTAACTCCACGCTAGTCTTCAATGTCGAATTACTGGATATTAAGCCTGCTGCCAAGGCAAAATAACCCCTGTAATCATTTAGAAGACGACATTGGCAGGGGCTTAAAGCTCCTGCTTTATCATATATTTCTTTCATCCTTCGGTTTACTGCTGATATTTACCCCTATTTGATGAGTAATAAACACGGGTTAATAAGCATGGGTCAAGAACAATAAATTTATTTGCTTATTATTTTCCACGGTATTAAATAAGGTGTTATTTTTCGTATTTCAGATGGATTCGGCATAAAGCTGTGATAAATCTCTGCGGTATACTCAGCAAGAGCTTGACGGCAGTTCAATGTGGTTTTAACGTCACTATTCTGAATAGAATATAGAACAGGCATTTTAACTGTTTGTTTTTAGTGCCTATCGTATAAGGCATATTTAATTTGTCATTTTGAATTTTTATAATAAATCTTGCCCTGATATTTTGGTGAGGCAAAGTCTGAACTTGAAGGATGGTGTATTACATGTCTACCCCGCTATTAACTGGTGATAACAGTGAAATTGATTTACTGCAAAACCAACCCTTTAGTGAAACTGATCACGAAATTTTAAAATCTTACGAAGCAGCTGTTGATGGCCTGGCTATGTTGATTGGTGGGCATTGTGAGATAGTTCTTCATTCACTGGAAGATCTTAAATGTTCAGCCGTCAGAATAGCCAATGGAGAGCATACGGGCCGTAAGATAGGTTCTCCGATTACGGATCTGGCGTTGCGAATGCTGCATGATATTACGGATGAAGACAGTAGCGTTTCTAAGGCATATTTCACACGGGCAAAAAGTGGCTCGTTGATGAAATCGGTCACCATTGCGATCCGCAATCGCCAGCGTCGAGTCATCGGGCTGTTGTGCATCAACATGAACCTTGATGTGTCTTTCGCCGAGATTATTCAGACCTTTATCCCAGAAAAAACCCATGAAGTTGCTTCAAACGTCAACTTTGCCTCTTCCGTGGATGATCTGGTGGCACAAACTCTGGAGTTCACGATTGAAGAAGTCAATGCCGATCGCAATGTTTCCAATAATGCGAAAAACCGGCAGGTGGTACTGAACCTGTATGAAAAAGGTATTTTTGATATTAAAGATGCGATTAATCAGGTCGCTGATCGTTTGAATATCTCCAAGCATACGGTGTATCTCTATATTCGCCAGTTTAAAAATGGTGAATGCGCGAATTCGGAGAAGTAATGACGCCGCTGTCTTATTGTCTGCTGGTCACTGGGCCAGCTTACGGTACTCAACAAGCCAGCAGTGCCTACCAATTTGCTCAGGCGTTGAGCGCCTCAGGTCATAAACTGCATCGCGTGTTTTTTTATCGTGAAGGTGTCCAAAATGGCAATCAACTGGTCGCCCCTGCCAATGATGAGTTTGATTTGGTCAGAGCCTGGCAGACATTGGCAGCCCGGCATCAATTCGAGCTGTTTATCTGCGTTGCGGCAGCATTGCGGCGTGGCGTCGTGGATGAACAGCAAGCCCGTGAATTAAATCTGCCCGCCGCTAATCTGGCCGAAGGATTTGAGTTGAGTGGCTTGGGATCGTTGGCAGAAGCCATGATGTTGTGTGATCGCGTCATACAGTTTTAGAGACATTGAGTCCAAACCTCCGTGGGTATTGATGAAAAAAATCGCCTTTGTTTTTACTGAAGCTCCCCACGGCTCTTCTGCCGGTAGGGAAGGGCTGGATGCCCTGCTTGCTACGTCGGCACTGACTGAGCAGATCGGGGTATTCTTTATTTCTGATGGAGTATTCCAATTATTGGCTAATCAGCAGCCGGATAAAATCCTGTCCCGTGACTACATCTCAACCTTTAAGATCTTGCCGCTTTATGACATTGATAAATGTTACGTTTGTCTGGATGATCTGGTGATTCGAGGGGGCAGCCCGACAAGCCATTTTGTGTTGAAAGCTGAATTGCTTTCTGCCCCAGCAATCCGGGAATTGCTGGCGGGGTATGATTTTGTGTTGAAATTTTAATCTATTTCAGGCGGGTAACATGTTATATACTGTCAGTCGCTCACCTTACCATGATGACTTCAATGCGATGCTTGGCTTTGTATCTGAGACAGATGATGTTCTATTGATTCAAAATGGCGTCTTACTGGGCATAAATAATAATCGCTATTTGGCTGAGTTGCTCAGTACGGGAGCCGGCATTTATGTTTTGAGGGAAGATCTCGATGCACGGGGGCTGATTGAACAGATTTCAGACCGTATCATCGTGATTGATTACAATGGCTTTGTGAGTTTAACGGTCAAACATCAGCAGAATTTTGCTTGGTAAATGTGGTGGGTGGGGCTCAATATCAGTTTTCAGCCGTTTCATCAACTTTCACCAGCAAAAACTGTATATTTCTTGACACCTCGTCAAGTCAGCAATAAAATTCCGCGTCCTCCCTTTTGCCATAATGGCTAAGAGGGGGTAAAATCCGTGTTTACGAAGCAAAAAACCAGGAGCTTTTTTAATAATGGCAACTATTAACCAGCTGGTTCGCAAATCTCGTAGCTCGAAAGTTGTGAAAAGCAACGTTCCTGCACTGGAAGCTTGCCCGCAAAAACGTGGCGTATGTACTCGTGTATATACTACCACCCCTAAAAAACCAAACTCCGCACTGCGTAAAGTATGCCGTGTGCGTTTGACTAACGGTTTCGAAGTTTCTTCCTACATCGGTGGTGAAGGCCACAACCTGCAGGAACACTCCGTTATTCTGATCCGTGGCGGTCGTGTTAAAGACTTGCCAGGTGTGCGTTACCACACTGTTCGCGGTGCTCTGGACTGTGCCGGTGTTAAAGACCGTAAACAGGCTCGTTCTAAGTACGGTGTGAAGAAGCCGAAGGCTTAATGGTTCTCCGTTAAGTAAGGCCAAACCTTTTTCACTTTAATGTCAAAATAAACTCGTAGAGTTTTGGACAACCCTGAAATTCGAAACGGAGTATTTCCATGCCACGTCGTCGTGTAATTGGTCAACGTAAAATTCTGCCAGATCCAAAATTCGGATCTGAACTGCTGGCCAAATTTGTTAATATCCTGATGGTAGACGGTAAGAAGTCTGTCGCAGAAGCAATTGTATATGGTGCGCTTGAGACCCTGGCTCAGCGTTCTAGTAAAGATCATCTGGAAGCATTCGAGCTGGCACTGGATAACGTGCGCCCGACTGTAGAAGTTAAGTCCCGCCGTGTTGGTGGTTCTACTTATCAGGTTCCAGTTGAAGTTCGTCCGGTTCGTCGTAATGCCCTGGCAATGCGTTGGATCGTTGATGCTGCTCGTAAACGCGGTGATAAGTCGATGGCTCTGCGCCTGGCGAATGAATTATCTGATGCGGCTGAAAACAAAGGCGCTGCTGTGAAGAAACGTGAAGACGTTCACCGTATGGCAGACGCTAACAAGGCGTTCGCACACTACCGCTGGTAATCCATTTTTTGGTCATCCATCGGCAGTGAATATGTTCTGGGTAGCTGCTTGGCTACCCGTTCTATAAAGATTGAACGCCCACGAGAGAGGAAAAAATGGCTCGTAAAACACCTATAGCGCGTTACCGCAATATCGGTATCAGCGCCCACATCGACGCCGGTAAAACCACAACGACTGAACGTATTCTGTTTTACACAGGTGTAAACCATAAAATCGGTGAAACTCACGAAGGTTCAGCAACGATGGACTGGATGGAGCAGGAGCAAGAGCGTGGTATTACCATCACGTCTGCTGCGACTACCGCATTCTGGTCTGGTATGGCTAAACAGTATGAGCCACACCGTATCAACATCATCGACACCCCAGGACACGTTGACTTCACTATCGAAGTAGAACGTTCTATGCGTGTTCTTGATGGTGCAGTAATGGTTTACTGTGCAGTTGGTGGTGTTCAGCCTCAGTCTGAAACTGTATGGCGCCAGGCTAACAAATACAACGTACCACGTATCGCGTTCGTTAACAAAATGGATCGTATGGGCGCTAACTTCCTGCGCGTGGTTGAGCAGATCAAAACGCGTCTGGCTGCTAACCCAGTTCCTCTGCAATTGGCAATCGGTGCAGAAGATACCTTCACCGGTGTTGTTGACTTGCTGAAAATGAAAGCAATCAACTGGAACGAAGCTGATCAGGGTACTACCTTCACTTATGAAGATATCCCAGCAGACATGGTTGAGCTGGCTCAGGAATGGCATCAGAACCTGATCGAATCCGCAGCAGAAGCATCAGATGAACTGATGGACAAATATCTGGGCGGTGAAGAGCTGACTGAAGAAGAAATCAAGGTTGCTCTGCGTAAGCGTGTTCTGGCTGGCGAAATTATCCTGGTTACCTGTGGTTCTGCATTTAAGAACAAAGGTGTTCAGGCGATGCTGGATGCAGTTATCGAATATCTGCCAGCGCCAACGGATGTTGAATCCATCAAAGGTATGCTGCCAGACGGTAAAGATACCCCAGCAGAACGTCACTCTAGCGATGACGAGCCATTCTCTGCACTGGCGTTCAAAATCGCGACTGACCCATTCGTGGGTAACTTGACGTTCTTCCGTGTTTACTCCGGTATTGTTAACTCTGGTGACACCGTACTGAACCCGGTGAAAGACAAGAAAGAACGTTTTGGCCGTATCGTACAGATGCACGCTAACAAACGTGAAGAAATTAAAGAAGTCCGTGCAGGCGATATCGCGGCTGCAATCGGCCTGAAAGATGTTACTACAGGTGATACTCTCTGTGACATGAGCTCCCCAATCATTCTGGAGCGCATGGAATTCCCAGAGCCAGTTATCTCTGTTGCTATCGAGCCAAAAACTAAAGCTGACCAAGAAAAAATGGGTATCGCTTTAGGCCGCCTGGCTCAGGAAGACCCATCATTCCGCGTGAGCAGTGATGAAGAAACGGGTCAGACCATCATCGCAGGTATGGGTGAACTTCACCTCGATGTACTGGTTGACCGTATGCGTCGTGAATTCAACGTGGAAGCGAACGTAGGTAAACCTCAGGTTGCTTACCGTGAAACCATCCGTGCTTCTGTTGAGCAGGAAGGTAAACACGCTAAACAGTCCGGTGGTCGTGGTCAGTACGGTCACGTGTGGCTGCGTATCGAGCCTCTGGAAGCTGGCGGCGCTGGTTACGAGTTCTCGAACGAAATCGTTGGTGGTGTTGTTCCTAAAGAATACATTCCGGGTGTCGACAAAGGCGTTCAAGAGCAGCTGAAGGGCGGTGTTCTGGCTGGTTATCCAATCGTTGACGTTAAAGTTGCTCTGTTCGATGGTTCTTACCATGACGTTGACTCCTCGGAAATCGCCTTTAAAATTGCTGCATCCATGGCATTTAAAGAAGGCTTCATGAAAGCGAAACCAGTTCTGCTGGAGCCTGTCATGAAAGTTGAGGTGGAAACACCAGAAGACTACATGGGTGACGTTATCGGTGACTTGAACCGTCGCCGTGGTATGATCGATGGTATGGATGATGTGGCTACGGGCAAAATTGTTCGTGCTCAAGTACCATTGTCTGAAATGTTTGGTTATGCTACTGACCTGCGTTCTCAGACCCAAGGTCGTGCTTCTTACTCCATGGAGTTCTTGAAGTACAACGAAGCGCCGAGCAACGTCGCTCAGGCTATTATCGAAGCTCGTAAAGCTAGATAAGTTTTCGAGTTTACTATCTTTTTGGCTCCCTCATCTCCGTGACGGGGGAGCGGTATTAAGGAATAGAGTCGTGTCTAAAGAAAAGTTTGAACGTTCAAAACCGCACGTTAACGTTGGTACTATCGGCCACGTTGACCACGGTAAAACTACCCTGACTGCTGCAATCACCACCGTTCTGGCAAAAACCTACGGCGGTAGCGCGCGAGCATTCGACCAGATCGATAACGCACCAGAAGAAAAAGCGCGTGGTATCACCATCTCTACTTCTCACGTAGAATACGATAC
>NZ_JAQRFK010000028.1 GCF_028598745.1 Xenorhabdus sp. IM139775 | reverse complement strand
ATGGGTCTGGCCGCCTCTGCACAAAAAGATATTTTCTCCGGTAAAGTGCCTTTTGTGAAAAATGAGAGCCACAATAGCGAGCTTCCTGCAACCCACAGTGAAGTTAAGGGTCGTCAATTAGATTGATCATCATAATCAACGATTGATCTTCGGTACGGTAGCCAATATCAGGCTACCGTACTTCTTTGTATTCCCTCACCAGTTGCCTTTTCCATTTTGCCTGTTACTCTTTTTTCGCACACCGTTTTTTCGCACACTGTTTTTTCACATACTGTTTTTTCGCATACTGTTTTTTCACATATCGTTTTTCACCCAGAGGATGTCATGCCAAGTGACCATGAAAAAAGGAATCCTTCAATACAGGGAAACGTTTCACGCCATTAGCGAAAGGGCTGCACAGCAGTAAAAAAGCGCTTTCTGTCACCCTTCGTATTGGCAATGCCGTCCGCCGGATCCCTTTTATCGCCCACCTCATTCGGGCGGCACAACGTTTCAACGACCGAATGGGGAGCCAATTTGGTGCAGCCATCACCTATTTCTCGTTTCTCTCCTTAATCCCCATCCTGATGCTCTCTTTTGCCGTCGCCGGTTTTGTGCTGGCATCCAATCCGGACTTGCTGGCACGTTTGATCAATGGCATCGCCAATAGCATCAGTGATCCCACCCTTGCCAACACCCTGAAAAACAGCGTAGACACGGCGGTCAGCCAAAGAACAACGGTGGGACTGACCGGTTTGGCGATCGCGCTGTACTCGGGGTTGAACTGGGTCGGAAATTTACGCGAGGCGATACTTGCCCAATCACGGGATGTCTGGGAACGCAATCATGAAGATAAAGAGAAGATTTACTTTCAATATATTCGCGACTTTTTCTCCTTATTCGGTCTGCTTTTTGCGTTGGTCATGACGCTTTCGCTGACTTCCATCGCAGGCTCTGCCCAAGCGACCCTCGTCCATGCCCTTGGGTTGGAAGGCATCGATTGGCTCCGGCCTGCATGGACATCCATTGGCATGACCATTTCCATTTCCGCCAATTATTTGTTATTCCTTTGGATATTGTGGATCTTGCCGCGTCATCGCCCGGAAAGGAAAGCGCTGTTCAAAGGCACCTTAATGGCCGCAATAGGATTTGAAGTGATCAAATATATTATGACCATGATGCTGCCACGCCTTGCCAGCTCCCCTTCCGGCGCTGCCTTTGGTTCAGTGATTGGCTTAATGGCTTTCTTCTATTTCTTCGCCCGCCTGACCCTGTTTTGCGCCGCGTGGATCGCCACCTCAGAAGACAAGAAGGCTGAGTAAATATCTAGATATCAATAAGTAAGACTGTTTTTTTTGCTGTACCCACTTATCTATAACAAACCCAAAAAGGAGTCATTTTTATGCCATTTGTGAACATCAGAATTACCCGTGAAGGCGCCACTGCCGAACAGAAAAAACAACTGATTGAAGGTGCAACCCAATTGCTGGTGGATGTGCTTGGAAAAAACCCCGCAACGACTTTTGTGATCATTGATGAAGTAGAAACCGATAACTGGGGAATTGGGGGGAAGAACGTAACTGAGTTAAGGGCTGCGGCGAAGAAGTGAGTTGCTTGCCTCAATTATAATGTATTAGGTAAATACAACCACCTCACAATCAGCTAGTTTATTCAACTGGCTGATTTTTTATGGAACTTGGATTCGCATGATAAGTGCAATACCAACCAACCGATTGAGTTAGTAAGTTTAATTTTAGATTAACTGGTGCAAAGGTGTTTGTCAGCGGTAACAGTCTGATATTATTGCGGTGGGTGCTTGAATCATTCTGGTTCAGGCATTTGCCAGAGCCAGAAAGACGAAAGCCCCGAATTAGATGTTAATCGTAATTCGAGGCAGTCTCCAAACGTCACAATTTGATTCTGCCTCCTTTGTAATAAGGAGTCAAGAGGAATGACCAAGTTTGCTCTTATCGGGCTTATTGCCGTTTGTATAACGGTTCTGTGCTTTTCATTGTTAATGCGCGATAGACTTTGTTCTTTGAGAGTTAGCAGCGGAAACACAGTGGTTCAAGCTACTCTGTCATGTGACGAGTAGTCTTGTGGGGGAGGGTTTCTCCCCCGCATTTCTCTTTCTTTTGTGAGGGCTGGTGATACAAGCACCCTTTCTTTTCCTGAAGTGAAGCAATAATAAATTTTCTCACACTTTCTCCATCAGCGGATCGCTGACGCTGTGCCCACCATTTTCCAGTCGGCCAGCGGGTTATCGCCGAAGTTGTCCGGCAGGTATTGATAAATTTTCCAGCTAATGCCGCTCTCTTCCAATCGTTCAGGGTAAGTTTTCCACGTATATCCCACCTCCGGAGAGCCGGGGCTGTCCCACTCGTTGATCACCGCGGCAACATTAGCGGCGCTGGGACCATTTGTACCGCTCCAGAGAAACAGGCGGTTGGGATTAGTGCCTGCATGAATCGAACAGTGGTAGGCGTCACACAGGGTAAAAGTATTGGCCAAGGCAAATTGGTACGGCAGCTCGGTTTGGCGGTAATAGCCCATTGAGATCGTGGTTTTATAGGTTGGCCAGTCATTCATGCGGCCGCTGCCCCAAGCCAAGTGTTCATCAACCCAGGAATGAGGCGTTCCCCCGGCCCTCTGCGCATTGCCGCGCCGGCTGTCCAAGTGATAGGGCAAGACCAGCCGTCCCTCACCTTGCTGCTGCCAGATATTGCGACCACCGGGGAGTTGACCACATGCGCCACATCATCAATGGTGCCGGTACGATTGTTAGCGGGTATGGCCAGCGCCTTACGAATCGAAGCCGGCAGTAATGAATAGGCAATCCCGATAGTGGCAGCCCGCAATATTTCTCTTCGTGAAAAGCAAGGCATACATGATTAATTTCCTGAAACGTGCTCTGAAAATAACCTCAAGGATAATGCCTGAATATGACAGGGAGATGACACCAAGGAAAAATTGCTTAAAAATCAGCCTCAGCACCCATCTGTTCTCTTACTCACCACCGTTCACGGTTTCAGGCGTTTGCGTTTTTTCCGGCAGTGGCCCCGGTCGCATAATCTGGTTAAAGCTATTTTTGATTTGATTCACATCTACCGCTGCCTCACCTTTGGGTTGCACCAGAATAAAAGAGATTTCTTGCGACAGCATCTCTTTCAGTTTGTTATTCAAAAGTTGGGGCGTCAGGGCGGATAAAAATGCCTGTCTTAACCGCTGAAATTGTTCGGGGGCGATATCGATCACATTATTTTGTTGTGATAACAGACGTTGGTTAATCAAAACATCGGTATCGGTGCGGGCATACATGGCAAATAGCTGCTGGAGCTGACTCCGCTTCTGAGCATAGAGTTCATCAAATTGTTCCTGCGGCAAGCCATTTTCCCACAGGGATGACAGTTGAGAAGCCAGATACAGCGTGGCCCCCATCAGTTTGTCCGTCGGGGCATCCAGATTTAATGAGCAGTTCGCCTGCTGGTATAGCACACGGCAATCCAGGCCCAACTGCATGTCATCCTGCTTGTCCTTAAGCCCCAATTGCAGGTAACGATAAAGCGCTTCACGCGTCAGGTCATTTAACCAGTACTGAGTCAGTGCCTGTGAATTATTAATTGGCGACCAATTCAGGCTCCAAGTTAAGGACAGGCGATCTTGTTTGGCTTTATCATTCTCTACGCCAATCGTTGCTGCTTTCAGCGGCAGCAAGGTAGGAACAGGAACCGGTGTCTGCCGTTTTCCCGCCAATGACGCAAATGCCTGATTAACCTGCTCGGACAGTGATCGGTTGTCAACATGCCCCGCGATATACAGGGTCATCACATCCGGCGTGTACCATTGATGATAAAAATTTTCGACTTTTTTGGCATCCACAGGCACTGATACCGACATCCCAGGATCATGACCGATAAGTGTCGAACCTTGCAGGCGCATACGCCACACCGGGTCTTGAATATCAGATGGAAAAGTCGTCACAGAATTTTCATCCGTTTTCATGGCCAGTGCCAGTGTTTGCGGTGTAAATACCGCGCCACCCGCCATGCCAGACAACCATATCAATGCGTCCTGCAACAATTCGGGGCGATTATTCGGCAGGCTCAGGCTATAAAGGGTGAAATCATAGGAAACAATGGCAGGTGGAAGGGGGTTTTTAGTCTCTATCGCATTGCGCCACAAGTTTTCCAATTGCTGCGATGATAAATCTTTACTGCTGGATAAGACGATTTTCGGAATAAGGTAGGTGTAGCCCCGTTGCAGGTTTTTCTCGGTCAATGAGCCAGTCTTGACCAATAACCGCAACTGTATTCTGTCATTGGGCCGTTGTGGTGTTTGCAGGATTTGCCAGCTAAACCCATTGTCAAGTTTACCCTGCTGCCAGGCCGGATCAGGCTGTAACGTCTCAGCCTGTGCCAAACACGTCGTCGCCAAGATCGCACCACCAATAAGATACCCGATTTTGTTGCCCAGCATGCTCACTTACCCCTACCTGTTTAATTTTATCCTGCAAAACCTAAGATAATCAGCTATACCCAGATATTATCATTCAGGATTAGACCGCCATTCACCTTGTAAGGTTTCATTTTGATGGTGTTTTCTGCTTATTAACCTGACGATTATAGCCTTTTACCAGCAATCCCAGCTCATCATCCTGATGGCTTTTAGGGCAAGACATCGGTTCTGGCGGCTGTTCTCCATTCAGTTCCCGCACAACATCGCGCAATGGATGGATGATAATGCGATTTACGCACCAGCTTATCGACACCGTGAGAATAAGCGCAAGTAATAAATAAGTAGTTAACATTAATGCAAGTGTATTCAAGGCGAAACGATACACCCGATTGGAGTCAACCTGCAAAATAAGGTGCCCCTGTGACTCTGCGGTTTTTGGCGCCACACCATAAACATAGAGCGGAATATTGACCTCAACGGGAATACCAAAAACCTGCTTTGCCAGTTCAGGGATAGGACGATGAGTGGCAAAATCCAAGCTCATTACCCGCACGTTATCAGGTAATCGCACATCGGCCCGCCCCAGAATGCCGGAGGTCTTCAATCCAATCAACAGGGTTTTCGCTTTATTGAGATCTGAACTCAACAACGCTTCTGCCAAGGGCGTCTGGATCTGTACGGCGGCATTGTTAAGCTGACTGATATAATCCTCTTTCCGCTGCTGCAATAAGTGGGATAATTGGATGGTGATGAAAATGGCAATGGTCACCAAAGTGACGCCTGTCACTGCGGCCATCTGTTTAATGGTTAACGAACGTTTGACACGCAATTTCATCTTATCCAAACCAATACTAAATCAATGACAGTGAAAATACTGACCAGCACATCTTAACAATGTGAGTGAGTATACTTGATTTTACTTGCGGTCGTCTTATTTTGATGAATGCAATAATGTAATAACGCAATAGGGGAAAATGACCGGGGTATAATACCACGGTCAGAATAGGATTAGGCGGATGGATTTTCATCCTGTTCGACCGCGAAGCACGCGATCTGTTGTCCGCCATATTGCTTCAATTTCGGCTGAAATTGGGTACATTGACTGAACGCACGACGGCAACGGGCAGCAAAAGCACACCCCGGGGGCGGATTCATCGGGCTTGGCAGTTCTCCCGTCAGTTTAATGCGCTCACGACGCAGCTCAGGATTCAAGCGAGGCGTCGCCGACAACAGTGCCTGTGTGTAAGGGTGACGCGGATGGCTGAAAATCATTTCCCGGCTGCCTTTTTCAACACAACGCCCCAAATACATCACCATCACTTCATCAGCAATATGCTCAACGACTGAAAGATCATGGGAGATAAAGACATAAGACAATCCCAGATCCTGCTGCAAATCCATCATCAGGTTCAAAACCTGCGCCCGTACCGAAACATCCAATGCCGAAACGGGTTCATCTGCAATCACCACGTCCGGGTTTAGCATCAACCCACGAGCAATGGCGATCCGCTGACGCTGCCCGCCCGAAAACATATGTGGATAACGCGGGTAATGTTCCGGTTTTAATCCCACTTTCTCCATCATCTGCAAGACCTTTTCCTTACGTTCGGCCGCCGTCAGTAACGTATTAATCAGCAACGGCTCTTCCAAAATCTGCCCCACTTTTTTACGGGGATTTAAGGAAGCGTAGGGATTTTGAAATACGATCTGGATTTTCTGCCGCCGCAGTTTTTCTGCTTCTTTATTAGGCACCAAGAGATCTTGCCCCAGATAATAAAGCTCTCCATCCGTCGGTTTTTCAATCATGGTCAACAGGCGACCCAATGTGGATTTTCCACAACCCGATTCGCCAACAACCGCCAGGGTTTTGCCTTTTTCCAATTCAAAAGAGATACCATCCAACGCCTTGACCATACGCTCAGGCGAGAATAAACCGGTTTTTACCGGATAATATTTCTTTAATTCGCTGGCTTTCAGTAAAGGTGCCGTATCCCTTAAAGAAGATGCGGACTTTTCCTGTTCTCTGCTTTGTTGCACACTCATACTGTTGGCCTCCCCTCATCATCCAGCGGCATATGACATTTAACCTGACGATCTCTCACGGTTTGCAATGGCGGTTCCTCCTGACGGCAATGCGCATTGGCATAAGGGCAGCGAGGGTTAAGCAGACATCCCGTTGGACGGTCATATTTACCGGGCACGACGCCGGACAACGATGCCAGACGGGATTTGTCTGTCGCAAACTCCGGCAGTGCCCGCAATAATGCCTGCGTATAAGGATGGCGTGGTGCGCGGAAGATTTCCGTCGCTTTACCAATTTCCACCACCTGCCCGGCATACATCACAATAATATGATGGGCCGCTTCCGCCACCAGCGCCAAGTCATGGGTGATCAAAAGTAATGCCATGTTTTCTTTCTGCTGCAATTCCAGCAACAGTTCGATGATTTGAGCCTGAATGGTGACATCCAGCGCCGTCGTCGGTTCATCAGCAATCAGAAGTTTCGGCCGGCACGCGATAGCCATGGCAATCATGACACGCTGACTCATCCCCCCTGATAATTGATGCGGATAAACATCCAAACGAGAGGCCGGATCGGGAATACCTACCTGATTCAGTAGGTCGATGGCTCGCTGGTGGCGCGTTTTCCGATTGCCGCCATGATGGACTTTCAAGGCTTCCATAATCTGATAACCGACGGTGTAGCACGGATTCAGACTGGTCATGGGATCTTGGAAAATCATGGCCACTTCCGCCCCCACCAACTGACGGCGCGCTTTTTCTGAAATTTTGGTCAGGTCACGACCATCGAATTCCAGTTTGTTGGCCATGACCTTGCCCGGATAATCAATCAGCCCCATAATCGCCAGTGAGCTGACTGATTTACCTGAACCGGATTCCCCCACAATGCCGACAACCTCTCCCTGCTCAACCCGATAGCTGATACGGTCAACGGCGCGGAATGGTGCACCGTCATCCCCGAAGTGCACCGATAATTGGTCTACATTTAATAATGCCATATCACAATACCCCTACTGCTTGAGCTTGGGATCAAGTGCATCGCGCAACCCGTCCCCCATCAGGTTAAACGCCAATACGGTCAACAGAATAGCCAGCCCCGGAAAGGTCACCACCCACCACGCACTCTGGGCAAATTGCAAAACATCGGCCAGCATGGTTCCCCATTCTGGTGTCGGTGGCTGCGCCCCCATGCCCAGAAACCCCAAGGCAGCCATATCGAGGATCGCGTTTGAAAACCCTAATGACGCCTGCACAATCAACGGTGCGAGGCAGTTTGGCAGGATATTGATAAACATCTGGCGTATGGCACCGGCACCCGCCACTTGGGAAGCCGTCACATAATCGCGGTTGATTTCCACCAGTACCGCCGCCCTTGTCAGGCGGATATAGTGGGGCAAAGCGACGAAAGTCAGTGCTAATGACGCATTGACAATCGACGGGCCAAAGATTGCCACCAGCACCAGTGCCAGCAGCAAGCTTGGCAAAGCCAACATAATATCGACGATCCGCATGATAATGGTATCCACCACACCGCCGAAATAACCCGCCAACAGCCCCATGATGACGCCCATAATCAGTGACATCACCACGACCAGACAGCCAACCAGCAATGACAAACGAGCGCCATACATCAGGCGGGACAGAATATCGCGCCCGACATCATCCGTGCCGAGGATAAATTGCCAGCTTCCGCCTTCCTGCCAGACCGGGGGCGTCAAAAGGGCATCACGGAACTGTTCTGCCGGACCATGCGGTGCCAGTATCCCGGCCAATAATGCAGTCAGCAGCATCAGGATAATATAGGCAAGGCCAATCACTGCACCTTTATTACGTTTAAAGTAGTGCCAAAATTCTTGGATCGGCGTCATTAATTTTGGCGCACCCGATACCACCGGCTCAGTTGTTTGAGTCATCATGTGCCCCTTATTTTTTATGCCGAATACGCGGATTGACGATGCCATACAACAGATCAACCACCAGATTGACCAAAATAATCATGGTTGCGGCCAGCAATACGCCCCCCTGTACGACCGGATAGTCGCGACGTTGCAGGGCATCGATCAGCCAACGCCCCAATCCAGGCCAGGAAAAAATCGTTTCTGTCAGAATGGCACCCGCCAACATGATGCCCACTTGCAGGCCAATCACGGTGACGACAGGTAATAAAGCATTACGCAGCGCATGGACGATAATGACACGAAGGCGGCTCAGCCCTTTTGCACGGGCAGTCCGAATGTAATCTTCGCCCAGCACTTCCAGCATGGCAGAGCGGGTCATGCGCACAATCACGGCTAACGGGATCGTTCCCAGCACAATCGCGGGCAGGATCATGTGCATGACAGCATCAGTGAAATCACCTTCCTCTCCCCAAATCAGCGTATCAATCAGCATAAATCCCGTCAGGGGATAGCTGTCATCGAGGAACACACTATCGCTGATCCGGCCGGAAACGGGCGTTAAATTCCACTGGACGGAAACCAGCATGATCAGCATGATCCCCCACCAGAAAATCGGCATGGAATAGCCTGTCAGGGATAAGCCAACTGCGGTGTGATCGAAGACAGAACCCCGCTTGACGGCCGCTAATACTCCGACCGGGATCCCGACAGAGATAGCAAACAGCATGGCACAGATACCCAATTCAAGCGTCGCTTTAAAGCGCGGGACAAACTCATCCCAGACAGGAATGCGGCTTTTTAACGAGATCCCCAAATCACCATGCAGTACGCCATTGATGTAATGAAGATATTGCTCCCAGAGAGGCTTATCCAGCCCCATTGCCGCCATTAACTCGGCATGACGCTCGGCAGAAATGCCCCGTTCTCCCGCCATAATCAGTACGGGATCGCCGGGGATCATATGCACAAACGCGAAAGTCAGCAGCGTAATACCAATAAACGTCGGGATTACCAGACCCAGACGCCGGAGGATAAATTGCAGCATATCCTGATTTCTCTTTTTAGATACCAGTTACGGTTCTTTGGACCGCTTGGTGTAATACAAACCGACTTGCCCAGCAGAGAAGCGAAACCATCCCCACAGGAAAATCCGGGAGATGGTTAATCACAACAGCTCAATAGCAAGAATTATTTGAGATCAACATGGTAGAAAAGGTGTCTGCCAAGGGGATCAACCAAATATCCGTTCACTTCTTTACGAACGGGTTCATAAGCCGTGGAGTGGGCAACGATCAATGCGGGGACTTGTTCATGCATGACAACCTGTGCCTGTTTATAAAGTTCCGTGCGCTTATTGACATCCGCGGTTTCACGCGCTGGCTGGATAATGTCCTCAAATGGCTTATAGCACCATTTGGAATAGTTGGAACCCCTTTCTTTAGCGGCACAACTAAACAGGGTGCCGAAGAAGTTATCAGGATCACCATTATCTCCCGTCCATCCCATCATGACCGTTTTCGGTTCACCATCTTTGGCACGTTTCAGGTATTCACCCCACTCATAACTGACGATCTTGGCTTTAACACCAATTTTCGCCCAGTCGGCCTGAATCATTTCCGCCATGCGACGGGCATTCGGGTTATACGGGCGCTGTACCGGCATCGCCCACAGATCGGTTTCAAAACCATCCGGCAAGCCCGCTTCCTGCAACAGTGCCTTGGCTTTGGCGGGATCATAGCTGTAATCTTTGATACCGTCGTTATAACCCCACATAGTGGGCGGGATCAGGTTTTTCGCTTTCTGCCCTGCGCCCTGATACACCGCCTCAAGGATCGCGTCTTTGTTCACTGCCGTTACCAGTGCCTGACGCACTTTCACATTATCCAGTGGCGGCTTGGTGACATTGAAAGCAAGGTAACCCACGTTCAAACCCGCCTGTTCCATCAAGACAATATTTTTATCTTGTTTCATCCGGGCGATATCCGCAGGGTTTGGATACGGCATCACCTGACATTCGTTTTTCTGCAATTTTGCATAGCGGACAGAAGCATCAGGTGTAATGGAGAAGACTAAGCGGTCAATTTTCGCTGGCCCTTCCCAATAATCCTTAAATGCCTTATAGAGAATGCGCGAGTCTTTTTGGTATTGCACTAGCTGGAATGGGCCGGTGCCAATCGGATTGAGGTCAACTTTTTCTGGTGTGCCCCCTTTCATCATCACATCAGCATATTCTTTGGACATGATTGAAGCAAAATCCATCGCCAGATTAGCAATGAAAGGAGCCTCAGAGCGTGACAATACAAAGCGAACGGTATGATCATCGACTTTTTCTATTTTGCTGATGATACTCCCCATATCCATGCCAATGAAATATTCGTAGCTGCCGCCTGAGACATTATGGTACGGATGATTTTTATCTTTCTGACGCATAAAAGTAAAAATCACATCATCTGCATTAAAATCACGGGTAGGTTTGAATTCCTTGCTGCTGTGCCACTTCACCCCCTTGCGCAAATGGAAGGTATAAACTTTACCATCGTCACTCACATCCCAACTTTCGGCCAAGCTTGGGATGATACTCGTTGTACCTGCTTTAAAATCCACCAGACGGTTATAGATCTGTCTGGACGTTGCGTCATACGTTGTACCCGAAGTGAATAGCTGCGGGTTAAAGCCTTCAGGAGAACCTTCAGAGCAGTAAACCAGCGTTTTTGCCTGAATACTGGCTGTCACCGCCAATGCAATAAGACCGACACCCAGCTTTAACAAACTGGACGGTTTTTTCTTGAAAATCGTCATTACTTGCACCCCGTTTGTGATGTTGTTTGTTTTGTTATCTTTTCGCTTGTCAATTAATCAATTGTTATGCCTGACGTCAACATAATTACACATAACATGAGAAACATAAGAAGAACATAAAAGCAAAAAATTATTAACAATAATAGTTGAAAAACATGACAAGAAGCATACGAAATAGGCAAATGAACTAGAAATTAACCAAACAGGAAGAATTAAACTCTGGTGATGATAATTTTTGAATTTGTGACCAATTACTTAAATAATGAGCAACATAGCTTATAAAAAAGACAGGCGTGCATAAGATGCGGATACGATTTACTCAGAATAATGCGTTGAAATATAAATCATTAAGGTGAAAAACAGGACGGGTCTTGTGAAAACAATCGTTTTTGCTATTCATCCGGCTTATTGACAGAAGCCATACGATTACTCCTAATACTCAGTTTCTTTAAATAACTATCAATATATTGTTTAGATAGGTTTTCGTGATGATATTTCGCTCAAAACGACTATAATATAACCTTAGCCAATTTAGCTAAAGGGGATAAAGCATGACTATTCAAGCAAATATGCACGAAGCGAAAACACATTTAAGTCAACTTGCAGATAAAGCCGTTAATGGTGAAATTGTTATTATCGCGAGATCTGGAAAACCTTATGTCCAACTCGTTCCTATTAATCAATCAGATAGAATCCCCGGAGGATTCGAAAATGATGTCAGTATAGATGAAAAATTTTACGAAGCTGACCGTGATATACAGGAAATGTTTGAAGGATCACTATGAAACGGCTTTTATTGGATACCCACGCACTCATTTGGTGGATTACGAATGATCCATCTTTAGGCGAAATGACAAGAAGGGTGATCGCCAAAGGAACAAGTAGCATATTTGTCAGCTCAGTAACTCCTTGGGAAATATCCATAAAACGTGCATTGGGAAAATTAAAGTTCAATGCCGATTTTGATCTTATTATGGAAAAAAATAATTTTATTCCTTTATCAATCACACATGCCCATGCAGAAAGTGCGGGTGATTTACCACGTCATCATGGAGATCCGTTTGATCGGATGCTTATTGTACAAGCACAAATGGAGGGATTAACGCTGGTTTCTGCTGACAGTGCCTTTTCGGCATATGGCATTCGATTAATGAATGCGCGTCTGTAAGCCAAAAGCGAACAAGAAAGTATGCAATAATTTTATTTCATACATAGCAAAAAACCCTGCTTAAAAAAGCAGGGTTTCAGAATGCTGGTCGGCGAGAGAGGATTCGAACCTCCGACCCACTGGTCCCAAACCAGTTGCGCTACCAAGCTGCGCTACTCGCCGAAAACGAAGCGCATCTTACTGCCAGCGCCGCATACCGTCAATCTCTTTTTAAAGATAAGTGCTTGTTTGATGATAAACCAGCCAAAATACCCCTGTGTAACCCAGCGCAGATAACAAAAAGCCTCATCCTAAACGGTGAGGCTTTGCATTAAATCAATCAGCGATTACTGGAGCAGTGAAATATCAGCGACACGCAAGAACAGGTCACGCAATTCACTTAACAGCGTCAAACGATTGATCCTGATCTGGCTGTCTTCATCCATCACCATCACGTTGTCGAAGAACGCGTCCACCACTTCACGCAGGGAAGCCAATTCAACCAGCGCATCCTGATAATTGCTTTCGGCAAACAGAGGCGCCAGTTTTTCTTTCAGTACCACCAGATGCGTCGCCAGTTGGATCTCTTCTGCCGCTTTCAATACCGAAGCCTGAACGCTGTCATTCAACGTCTCTTCGGATTTCGCCAGAATGTTGGAAACACGCTTATTCGCCGCCGCCAGAGAGACCGCTTCATCCAGAGTACGGAAATGCGTCACGGCTTTCATGCGGGCATCAAAGTCGGCGGGTTGGGTCGGACGACGCGCCAGTACTGCTTGGATCGTATCAACGCCATAACCCAGTTCCTGATACCACGCGCGGAAGCGGCCGAGCATAAACTCAACCACATCATCCACCACTTTTTCGTTGGTCAGCTTGTCACCGTACAGACGCACCGCTTCTGCTGCCAACGCCTGAAGGTCAAGCGGCAGTTTTTTCTCAACGATAATGCGCAAAACACCCAGTGCCGCACGGCGCAGGGCAAACGGGTCTTTATCGCCTTTCGGATGCTGGCCAATCCCGAAGATCCCCGCCAATGTATCCATTTTATCGGCAATGGCAACGGCACAGGAAACGCCGGTTGATGGCAGTGCATCACCAGAGAAACGCGGCTGATATTGCTCGTTCAGTGCCAGTGCCACCTCTTCGGCTTCACCATCATGGCGGGCATAGTGCATGCCCATCACGCCCTGCGTATCGGTGAATTCGAATACCATGTTGGTCATCAGGTCACATTTGGATAATAACCCCGCGCGCGTCGCATGATTGACATCGGCACCGATTTTTTCCGCAATCCAGCCAGCCAGAGCCTGAATGCGATCGGTTTTGTCACGCAGTGTGCCTAATTGTTTCTGGAACAGGACGGTTTCCAAACGAGGCAGGTTGTCTTCTAAACGCTGTTTGCGGTCAGTCTTGAAGAAGAATTCCGCATCCGCCAGACGCGGGCGAACCACTTTTTCGTTACCGGAAATGATTTGTTGGGGATCAGAAGATTCAATATTGGTGACAAAGATAAAGTTCGCCATCAATTTGCCGGCCTGATCGTAAACCGGAAAATATTTCTGGTCACCTTTCATGGTGTAAACCAGTGCTTCAGCAGGCACCTGCAAGAATTTTTCTTCGAATTTCGCCGTCAGTACCACCGGCCATTCCACCAGCGAAGTCACTTCTTCCAACAGGCTATCGCTCAGATCTGCCACACCACCAAGCTGCATCGCGGCTTGTTCTGCGTCACGCTTAATGATCGCCTTACGTGTTGCGTAATCCGCGATAACCCGACCACGTTCCTGCAAAATAGCGGGATACTGTTCTGCATTTTCAATGGCAAATTCCGCTTCACCCATAAAACGGTGACCACGAATAATGCGATCGGATTGAATACCCAGAATGTTGCCGTCAACCACGTCGCTGCCCAGCAGCATCGTGACGGTATGTACCGGACGGACGAACTGGGTTTCTTTATCGCCCCAACGCATCAGTTTAGGGATTGGCAATTTGCCCAGCGCACTGCTCACCATCTCAGCCAGCAAAGCTTTGGCTTCGCGGCCTTTGACCTGAGCGCGATAGAGCAACCATTCCCCTTTGTCCGTGACCATGCGTTCAGCCTGATCAACGGTGATACCGCAACCACGCGCCCAACCTTCGGCGGCTTTGGTCGGTTTACCTTCTGCGTCAAATGCTTGGCCAATCGCAGGGCCGCGTTTTTCAACTTCACGATCAGCCTGTGCTGCCGCCAGATTTGTGACTTTCAGTGCTAAACGGCGAGGTGCCGCAAACCAGCTAATTTCACCATGACCCAGATTGGCATTATTCAGTTCTGCTGCAAAATTGGCCGCAAAGGATTCTGCTAATGAACGTAGCGCCTTTGGTGGCAGCTCTTCTGTGCCAATTTCCACAAGAAAAGTCTGTTGAATCATGATGGCCTCTCAGTTCTCGTTGCTAATAGTCTTATCACAAATTGTCTTATTACACATCGGGAAGCCAAGCGCCTCGCGGGAGGCATAATAGGCCTCAGCAACCGATTTGGTCAGGGTACGGATGCGCAGGATATAGCGCTGGCGTTCAGTCACAGAAATCGCTTTGCGGGCATCCAGCAAATTGAACGTATGACCCGCTTTCAGAATGCGCTCATAAGCTGGCAATGGCAGCGGCGTTTCCAGTGCCAGTAATTCCTGTGCCTCTTTTTCATATTGCTCAAAGCAGGAAAACAGGAAATCGACATCGGCGTGTTCGAAGTTGTAAGTCGATTGTTCAACCTCGTTCTGATGGTAAATATCACCATAAGTGGTTTTACCCAACGGGCCATCGCTCCAGACCAGATCGTAAACGCTGTCCACGCCTTGGATATACATCGCCAAACGTTCCAGACCGTAAGTAATCTCGCCGGTCACTGGCTTACACTCAAGGCCGCCAACTTGCTGGAAGTAAGTAAACTGGGTCACTTCCATGCCATTCAGCCAGACTTCCCAGCCCAAGCCCCAAGCACCCAAGGTTGGGTTTTCCCAGTTATCTTCGACAAAGCGGATATCATGAACCGTCGGATCGAGCCCTAACGCTTTCAGGGAACCAAGGTAAAGTTCCTGAATGTTATCGGGAGATGGCTTGATAATCACCTGAAATTGATAGTAATGCTGGAGGCGGTTTGGGTTTTCGCCATAACGACCGTCAGTTGGACGACGAGAAGGTTGTACATACGCTGCGGCAATAGGCTCTGGCCCCAAAGCGCGCAAACAGGTAATAGGATGAGAGGTTCCTGCGCCGACTTCCATATCCAATGGTTGGACGATGGTACAGCCTTGATGCGCCCAGTAATCCTGTAATGTCAGGATGAGCCCTTGAAAGGTTTTGGTATCAAACTTTTGCATATTGGATCCGCACGCGATACATATGAATTTAAACGAAAGAGGCCAGTATACCCTTTGAATGTAAGATATACAGTACCGATCACCTGTCAATTTTGCCGCAGTATAAAAAAATCTTATTCAAGTCGCTTTATTTGTATGTTTATACAGCTAATATTGATGCAATTATTAACCACTCTCTGAGGTGAAATTCAATTTATGAGCAAAGAAACGATTCGCTGCGGTTGGGTAACATCTGATCCTGATTATCTGGCCTACCACGACCATGAGTGGGGAAACCCGCTGAGAGATAGCCAACAACTTTTCGAACTGATTTGTCTGGAAGGGCAACAAGCGGGTTTATCATGGCTGACGATCCTGAAAAAGCGGCAAGGCTATAGGCAGTATTTCCATCAGTTTGATCCGGTCAAAATAGCCAAAATGGATGAAACAGATGTTGGGCGACTCATGCAAGAACCGGCCATTGTGCGTAACCGAGCCAAAATCAATGCGATTATTCACAATGCCCGTGCTTACCTAAAAATGGCTGAACAAGGTGAAGATTTCAGCACTTTTATCTGGCATTTTGTTGATGATTCCCCGCAGATTAATCATTGGCAAAATCTGTCAGAAGTTCCTGCCCAAACAGCCACTTCTGATGCACTTTCAAACGCGCTGAAACAACGGGGATTTAAATTTATCGGCACCACCACCTGCTATGCTTTTATGCAGGCAGCGGGTTTAGTCAACGATCACCTTGTCAATTGTTTATGCCGCAACTGAGCGATATAAAAACACAGAAATAGCCGTTTTACTCCATTGCACCCTGATAGTGGGCAAGGTATGGTGTTTTCTTCTCATACAATCTTCTCATACAAAAACAGACGCAAACGCCACTATGAAATTTTCGCAATTCGGAAACAAATTTACACAAGATTCGGGAATTACCCGTCTGATGACTGATCTCAACCAAGGTCTGAGAACCCCTGGTGCCATTATGCTGGGTGGCGGAAATCCCGCACATATCCCAGAAATGGATGATTATTTCCAGCAGATCTTGACTGACATGGCGTTAGACGGTCAATTAAGCGAAACCCTCTGTAACTATGACGGGCCACAAGGGAAAAACACCTTGATAGCGGCCTTGGCCCAAGAGTTAAGGGAAAAGCTCGGCTGGGAAATTCATCCACAAAACATCGCCCTGACCAATGGCAGCCAAAGTGCCTTTTTCTATTTGTTTAACTTACTGGCGGGGCGCGCTGAAGACGGCTCGATGAAACGCGTTCTGTTTCCCCTGGCGCCAGAATATATCGGTTATTCGGATTCCGGTTTGGATGAAGGTTTATTTGTTGCCAATAAACCGAATATTGAATTGCTGCCCAACGGCCAATTCAAATATCACGTCGATTTCGATCACCTGAATATTACCGAAGACATCAACCTGATTTGCGTCTCTCGCCCGACCAATCCAACAGGCAACGTGATCACCGATGAAGAATTACTGCGCTTGGATAGTCTGGCCCAACAGCACCAGATCCCCTTACTGATAGACAATGCCTACGGCGTGCCATTCCCCGGTATTATCTTCAGCGAAGCGACCCCGCTGTGGAACCATAATATTATTCTGTGCATGAGCCTGTCCAAATTGGGTCTGCCGGGTTCCCGCTGCGGGATCATTATCGCTAATGAGAAAATCATCAATGCGGTCAGTAACATGAATGGCATTATCAGCCTGTCCCCCGGGGGAGTCGGGCCGGCTATCGCCCTGGAAATGATTAGGCGCAATGATCTGTTCCGCCTGTCACAGAGTGTCATTCAACCGTTTTACAAACAGCGGGTAGACAACGTCATTGAAATTATTCGTCGCCATATTTCGGAAGAGCGCTGCCTGATCCATAAACCGGAAGGGGCAATATTCCTTTGGCTCTGGTTTAAAAACTTGCCTATCACGACAGAAGTGCTTTATCAGCGATTGAAAAAACGGAAGGTACTGATGGTGCCGGGGCATTTCTTCTTTCCGGGGCTGGAACATGATTGGCCACATGCTCATCAATGTATGCGGATGAACTATGTGCCTGATATTGAAAAGATCGAAGAAGGCATTCGTATTCTGTCTGAAGAAATTGAGTTAGCCCATCAAGAAGCAGGATGCTGATCTGCATTGCAAACTGTCTTTAATCAGTTGGCAAAAAATAAAAAAAAGCTCCCTCTTTAGGGGGGAGGGAGCAAGATGATAACGAGGACTTTTACCTGCGAACAGGACAGTAGTTATTAGAATCCTAAAAGAATTCTTCACACACAATAGGAAAGGAAAACGATCCTTGTTTTTATACCTTCCCTGAACTGCCTATATTTAACCAGAAAAATCACATTCTAATGAATTGAATAAGCAGGGATTTTTAACTTTAAATTGCCGCTACTATCTCAAATTGAAGCCAAATTAAGTCAATTGGGCAACATTCTGTGATCTAAAGCACGTTTAATGAATCAAAAAGAATACAATCCATCTCCCGTCTAAGGCTAAAAGTTTGCTGCGTTCTCAATTAGCATTCAGGAGAGAGCATTATGCAGAATTTGTTGAGAGGATAAAATTTAACGATAAGTGCTATAGCAAACTGAATATAACATGACTATAGTAAATAGTATTAAAGAGTAAGAATATTAACGGGTGAAGTTTATACCGTTGTACTTTGGAAAAATGGCGTTAAATAGCGAATACAGTATCTGAACATTGGCAAATTAACTCATTGAGATCATGGAAATGATGAAAAATTGTAAAGTGTTTTTATTACTCGGCACCACATTAGGGTGGCTACTTGTGACGGGCTGTTCCAGCATCATGACCCATAACGGCCCCTATCAAGGTTACTATTCCGGGGCAAAAGCCAATATTGACATGCTGCAAGATGATAAAACGGGGTGGATTATGAAGCCTCTGCTTGCGCTCGACCTGCCGTTTTCTGCCTTCTTGGACACGCTGCTGCTTCCCTACGATTATGCCCGCTCCGATCAAGATAACGCAGAGCAATCCCCCAAACATCGGATAGAGCAACTGGATAAAAACCCGACGGTTACGCAGCCTGCGCCGGATATCATCATTAATCATGACGCCTAATTGTCATTTGACGTCACAGTAAACACGTTCCCGCATGTTATCGGGCATCGCCATCCGCGATGCCTGTGTCAGTCATGCCGGTCTCACCAATGAATCCCTGTTTCAACCACAATTTGTTTCAACCACAAACAGTTGTCGGTAACCGTCAATATCCCGCATAAAAGCGACATAACGATCATCCGGTGATATCACGATGGCATCAGCGCAAGGTGCATCATCGGTACGCGCCGTTAAACGCTGCATTTTTCCAGTCTGGCTGTCACAGAGCATCACGCTATTGTCACAAACACAAGCAATAAACCGCCCACGGCTGTCCCAGCTAAATGCAGACTGTATGCTGTTTTTGCCGTAAGTTACCTGCATTGATTCGCCGCCATTGGGTGAGATAGACCATAGCTGGACAATCCCCTCTTCATCTCTCATCAGAAAACCGATCTGACTGCCATCTGGCGATGCCCTTAGCCAATGACGCGGGACATTCACCACGCCCGGCCAGCGTTTATCATGGGTAAAAGTCAAACGTCGCTGTTTCACTCCCGCCGGTGGTGCCGGCAATGTGGTTTCTGTCCCTGCCAAAGGCTGGCTGCCCGCGCTAGCATAATCATGGTCGTTTTCAGGCAGATCGACGAGGTAAATCTCCGGGATTTTTTCACCACGGGCAGCGCAGGTATCCCCAATAAAAGCCAGTGCCCAACGCTGCCATTGACCATTACGTTTGCGATATCCCCGCAACCCTATCCACCCTTCTTCATAGGCACGATTGATGTCATCACTTCCGGGACGCGGGTATGCCGTCGTTTCGCTAACGACCACTGAAAAATAGCTCCCCCCATATTCCCTTGGGTGTTTTTTAACCGGCATCACAGCACGCAAAGGAACAGCTACCGCAACATGACGTAAATCAAGTGCAGGATCTAACTCATGCATCACATGGTCGTTATAGGTAAAACTCAGACGGCTGCTATCGGGGCTGAAAACATGGACATGGGTTCCTCCCCGCAAAGCGCCAGCGGTATAAGGTGGAGTAATATCCATGGCATCAATGTTAATGGCCACATTTGGCTGACTATCGGAGACAATGACACCACGGCGATGATGAAAATCATATTGCCATTGTGCATCAGGTTTTTCTGGCCCGTGAATAAAGGCATAACGAACCGGCTCTTGTGGACTTACCGTCACAACACCGACATGAGCTCCCTCCTTTGCCTGATAGATAATTTTAGTTTGCCCATGATTAACATGAATTTTTTCTATCGTTAAACCGGTAAAAGAGGCACCATGAGGGCGAACGTCGTATACCAACCATTGGCTGTCTGGAGTCCAAACATTTATATTAGTTATCTGATGGCTACGGCTATCGAATGTAATCTGACGTTCCTTAAAAACCATTTTGCACCCTTACTTTGCGAGGTTTCAGATAATAAAAACTAATCTTATTCTAATTTGGCTAAAAAATTTCAGTCGAGACGTTATTATTTCGACAGTACTCTTTACTTATCCGTTATATTTCATTTAATTAAACTTATGCTACTCAGTGTCCTTTATATCATTGGTATTACGGCTGAAGCCATGACAGGTGCCTTAGCCGCAGGTCGCCGAAAAATGGATGTATTCGGCGTTATTATTATTGCTTCCGTGACAGCCATCGGTGGTGGCACCGTCCGTGATATTATTTTGGGGCACTATCCCCTCGGCTGGGTAAAAAACCCAGAATATATCGTGACTGTTGCCTGTGCTGCCGTACTCACTATCTGGGTTGCTCCCATGATGAAACACCTACGCCGCCTGTTTCTTATTCTCGATGCCATTGGTTTAATTGTCTTCTCTATTATTGGTGCACAAATCGCGTTGGATATGCACTACAGCCCGATCATTGCAGCCATTGCTGCTGTTATTACTGGCGTTTTTGGCGGTGTACTGCGCGATATGTTTTGCAATACTATCCCTCTGGTATTCCAAAAAGAGATTTATGCCGGTGTCTCTTTCGCCGCCGCTTGGCTCTATATCGCCTTACTGCATACTCCATTACCGCCGAATAGCGTCATCCTGATTACCCTGATTGCAGGACTGGCCGCACGGCTGATTGCTATTCGTTATCGTCTTGGGCTACCTGTCTTCAATTACGATGGCACAGACCACTGATACTATTCCGCGCCTCCGTGCCGCTGGCACCACGCCGCTGACACCATAATGATGAATATCCGGGGCAACCTGTTGCCCCTATTCAGCGATATTCCTGTCACCAATATCCCTGTTCTCTGCTTGATTCTTAATACCTTGTATAGCTAAAACATGAATGACTGCCTTAATCTCCGGATGCTGTAAGAAGGCCCGGATTTTTTCTCTTTTGGCATAAGGCAGGCCAATGGCTTCATGCCATCGTGAAAGTGGCTGTAATGTTGCCTGCTGAAATTGGGAAAGAATCAATGCCGCGCGTTTAGTGCCAATCTGGGGCACGGCCTCAAGCTGCGATTTATCCAAATCCAACCAATCGGTTAAATTTGTCACCAACCCGTGCTTTACCAACGCTGACCACGTTCCCTGCCCAACGCCTTTCATGTGCAATTTTTCCCCAAGCCATGTCAGGCGAGCGATAAACTGTTGCCGGCAATAATGATCATCATTGCTCTCATTTTCAGGAACGAGTGCCAGACAACTGAGGAAATGATAATCCTGTCCATCAGGAGGTTGAATATCAGGACGTTCCGCCATCCGCCACACCACCTTATCGAGTCTGGGTATACCATGCCCCGCCAGTGCCACCGTGATTTTATCTCCGGGATAAACGTTCCACTGCTTCCAACGTTTGATGGAACCGATATTGACTCGACTCACGTGTCGATCATCCACCTTCACTTTCTCCAGATCTAATACAACCGATATTCTCCCTGTCCGGCCTACGGTGAAATTCACCCCGGTTACGGTGGTCATTTGTTGTCGCAGCGGATATTTCCATGCAATCGCCCAACTGTTTGATCCGGTTCGCCACTGTTGGCCTGTCGGTTCAAGCGCTTGGCGTAAAACAACACCATCCGTCGCAAAGGGAAGAGGCTGAACAAAATAATCCTGCCATCTTTTTTCGGCATCTTCTGCCGCAGTAATGGGGTGGCTATATTGGCTTGTGAGCGGAAACCCCATGTCGGACAACCGCGCCAGTTTCACCGCCATCTCATTGGCCCCATCCGGCCAGCCCCAAATAAAAATGCCCACGTGTTTCAGTTCCGGTGCCGGTGTTTTCCGTATCATTAAGCCCGCCACTTTACTGCGCGCGCCCTGACTCCCCGCAATAGACTGTCGGTGATTTTCCTGCTGCCAGAAAAGCTCACCTTGTAAGACTAAACGTTCAGGGGCATTCTCAATCCGCTTAGGAATAGTGGGAATAAATGCGCTCTTATCCATCCAGTCTGTGCCTTCAATACCATCACCACGGCTGATTAACCGCACTAATTGACCTTTTTCATATACTAAGGTCACGGCAATCCCATCAATTTTAGGTTGCAGCCACACCCCTGTTCGCCCCTGCAACCATTGGCGAATGTCCTCTATTCCCTTCAACTTACGCAGGCCGGTGTGCTGGACGGGATGATGCAGTTTCCCTTCCTGTAACGCTGGAATCACCGACATGTCGGTCACAGAATTAATCGGGATAACAGGGGTACTGACAGAAGTAAAAGAGCTGTCTGATTCGCGAGTTAAACAACGTTGCCAAATCCCTAAGGTTTCCAATAATTGATCATAGATTTCATCCTCTATTTCACTCATGCCCTGCTGACGATAAAGATGATCCCACTTAGCGATCTGCTGTGTTAGCTGCGCAATTTCATGCTGAAATTTTTCTGGTGACCATTCAGGGCAATTCACCTTGTTGGCAAATGCCATGGGTATACCAAATAGCAATATCCATACGGTGATGAAAAAACTAATGAGAAAATTAAGCATCCTTGCTCCATGGGTTCCTGAAAAATGGTTTTTTGAAAAATGGGTTCCTGAAAAATGAGTTCCGAAAACACGAGCAAAGAATAAAAAACAGAAGAATTTTTACCAAGAGGCAAAAAAGAAGTTTGCGAGACGTTTCGAAAAATACAGGTGCAATTTCTGCAAACGACTATTTTTCTTGAAAATGTTTCGCAAAATGCTGCATTAATGCCAGTTTGTGAAGAAAAAATTTGGTTGAAACTCCCGTTGGCATGTATTGTAACGCTGCATGGATTAACGTATCCGTGTATACTATGCGGTATTCTATATTCGCGGGATTTTATTCCTGCGCTTGCATTTATTTATACCCAATCAGTCAAGAAATCATCATGAACCAAGGAACGTTATATATTGTTTCTGCGCCGAGTGGAGCAGGCAAATCAAGCCTTATTCAGGCTTTATTAAAAACTCAGCCTTTGTATGACACTCAGGTTTCTGTTTCGCATACAACGCGCCAAGTTCGTCCGGGCGAAAATCATGGTGAACATTATTTTTTCGTTACCGCAGATGAATTTCAAAATATGATCAGCAATGATGAATTTTTGGAATATGCCTGTGTTTTTGGTAATTATTACGGCACATCCCGAAAAGTCATCGAAGATACACTCGCCAGTGGCGTTGATGTTTTTCTTGATATTGACTGGCAAGGTGCACAGCAAATCCGCCAGAAAATGCCCGCAGCCCGCAGCATTTTCATCCTGCCACCTTCCAAGGAAGAGTTGCTCCGACGCCTGCGCGGACGCGGTCAGGATAGCGAAGAGGTCATTGCCAAACGCATGGCGCAAGCCGTTGCGGAGATGGAACATTACAACGAATATGATTACGTCATCATCAATGACGATTTCAATACGGCGCTGGCCGATTTACAATCTATTATTCGTTCAGAGCGTCTACGATTAGATCGTCAGACTCAGCGGCATGATGCCTTAATCAGCAAATTATTGGCAGACTGAACCAAGTTTCAGTATGATGCCCAGTCATTTATTTACCTGTGGAGTAGCACACATATGGCACGCGTAACTGTTCAAGACGCAGTAGAAAAAATTGGTAACCGTTTTGACCTGGTGTTGGTCGCTGCTCGCCGAGCACGCCAATTGCAATCAGGCGGCAAAGATCCCCTCGTTCCAGAAGAAAACGATAAGATGACGGTTGTCGCTCTGCGTGAAATCGAACAAGGCCTTATCAACAACAAAATTCTCGATGTTCGTGAACGTCAGGAACAGCAAGAGCAAGACGCCGCAGAAATCAAAGCTGTTTCTGCCATCGCTGAAGGTCGTCGTTAATTTTACGGTAGGTCTGCTTTGTACCTGTTTGAAAGCCTGAATCAACTGGTTCTGAAATATTTGCCTGAAGATCAAATTGATCTGCTTAAACAGGCCTATGTCGTTGCGCGGGATGCCCACGAAGGGCAGACCCGCTCCAGCGGCGAGCCATACATTACTCATCCTGTCGCCGTTTCCTGTATTCTGGCTGAAATGCGCCTTGACCATGAAACACTGATGGCGGCACTTTTGCACGATGTCATTGAAGACACCCCGGCGACATTTCAGGATATAGAGCAGCTATTTGGCACGGCCGTTGCCGGCTTGGTGGAAGGCGTATCCAAATTGGATAAGCTGAACTTCCGAGACAAAAAGGAAGCACAAGCTGAAAACTTCCGCAAAATGATCATGGCGATGGTGCAAGATATCCGCGTCATTTTGATCAAACTGGCAGACCGTACACACAATATGCGAACCCTTGGCTCCCTGCGCCCCGATAAACGGCGGCGCATTGCCAGGGAAACGCTGGAAATTTATAGTCCGCTGGCTCACCGCCTGGGTATTCATCACCTAAAAACGGAGCTGGAGGAACTTGGGTTTGAAGCCCTGTATCCGAACCGTTACCGCGTGATTAAAGAGGTTGTGAAAGCCGCCCGTGGTAATCGCAAGGAGATGATCCAGAAAATTCTGTCGGAGATTGAAGGCAGGCTAACGGATGCCGGCATCAAATGTACCGTCAGTGGCCGCGAAAAACATCTCTATTCGATCTATCGTAAGATGCGCCTGAAAGAGCAGCGTTTCCATTCCATCATGGATATTTACGCCTTTCGTGTCATCGTCAATAATCTTGATACCTGCTACCGCGTATTGGGGCAAATGCACAGTTTGTACAAGCCACGTCCCGGCAGGGTGAAAGATTATATAGCCATTCCCAAAGCCAACGGCTACCAATCCCTCCATACCTCCCTGATAGGCCCGCATGGGGTGCCTGTTGAAGTGCAGATCCGTACCGAAGATATGGATCAAATGGCAGAGATGGGGGTTGCCGCACACTGGGCCTACAAAGAATGGGCTTATAAAGAACAAGGGGAATCGGGTACAACTGCGCAAGTTCGTGCTCAGCGCTGGATGCAGAGCTTACTGGAACTCCAGCAAAGTGCCGGCAGTTCTTTTGAGTTTATCGAGAGCGTTAAATCTGATTTATTTCCTGATGAGATTTACGTTTTTACCCCTGAAGGGCGCATTGTTGAGTTACCGGCTGGCGCGACGCCTGTCGATTTTGCCTATGCCGTCCATACGGATATCGGCCACGCCTGTGTCGGTGCACGCGTTGATCGCCTGCCTTATCCCCTCTCACAAACACTCAGTAGTGGGCAAACTGTCGAAATTATTACGGCACCGGGGGCTCGCCCTAACGCGGCATGGCTGAACTTTGTCGTGAGTTCCAAAGCGCGTGCCAAAATTCGCCAGTTGCTGAAAAACCTGAAACGGGATGATTCCATTAGCTTGGGGCGCCGTCTGCTTAACCATGCACTGGGTAACGGCACGAAAATTGCCGATATTCCGCAAGAAAATATCAGCAAAGAGCTGGCGAGAATGAAGCTCGCCACGTTGGATGATTTGTTGGCGGAAATTGGATTGGGCAATGCCATGAGCGTGGTTGTCGCCCGCAACTTATTACTGGGTGCCGCAGAGAAAATCACAAACAACAACGGCAATCCAGCCCGTAAGCTGCCTATCAAGGGCGCTGACGGCATTTTAATTACCTTTGCCAAATGTTGCCGCCCAATTCCCGGTGACCCGATCATTGCCCATATCAGCCCGGGAAAAGGTTTAGTCATCCACCACGAATCCTGCCGCAATATCCGTGGATATCAGAAAGAACCGGAAAAATTCATGCCTGTTGAGTGGGATAAAGATATCAATAGTGATTTTATTGCTGAAATTAAAGTTGATATGTTTAACCATCAAGGGGCTCTGGCAAACCTGACAGCCGCCATTAACGATGTTAACTCCAACATTCAAAGCATGAATACGGAGGAAAAAGATGGCCGCGTCTATTGTGCTTTCATCAGGCTGACGACCAAAGACCGTATCCAATTGGCGAATATCATGCGTAAGATACGTGTCATGCCAGACGTGATGCGGGTCAGCCGTAACCGAAACTAATCGCATGAAAAGCCAACTACTTGATGCCATTCCCTTAACCACTCTGCATGGTGTTGGCGTCAGTCAGGTCACTAAGCTCGCCAAGTTAGGGTTGGTCAATCTACAGGATTTGCTGTTGCACTTACCGCTGCGCTATGAAGATCAAACCCGCCTGTATACCATCAATGAATTACTGCCCGGCATTTATGCGACGGTAACCGGTGAAATCTTACGCACTCATGTGGTTTTTGGGCGGCGGCGCATCATGACCTGCCAAATCAACGATGGTACCGGCATATTGACTCTGCGTTTCTTCAATTTTACGGCTGCCATGAAGAATAATCTGGCCGAAGGGAAACAGGTTGTTGCCTATGGCGAAATCCGGCGCGGGAATCAAGGGCCAGAGATTATTCACCCTGAATATAAAGTCCAGCAACACGCCAACCATGTGCAACTGCAAGAGACGTTAACCCCTGTCTATCCCACCACCGAGGGCGTGCGGCAAACAACGCTGCGCAAGTTAATCGAGCAAGCATTGAAAATATTGGATACCTGCGCCATTAATGAATTGCTGCCGGAAGAATTCAGCCGCAATCTCATTAGCTTGCCCAATGCGCTGCATACATTGCACCATCCCCCGCCAGACACTTCTCTGACCGATTTGGAAAATGGCCGGCATCCGGCTCAACGAAGGCTGATTCTGGAAGAGTTGCTGGCGCATCATTTAAGTATGCTGGCTGTCAGAGCCGGGACTCAGCGCTTTCATGCCCATCCCCTCACGGCAGATGATTCGCTGAAACAGCAACTCCTGAGCCGGTTGCCATTCTCCCCCACTGGCGCACAGGCTCGCGTCGTTGCAGAAATAGAACATGATTTGGAAAAAGATGTTCCCATGATGCGCCTGATACAGGGGGATGTCGGTTCGGGGAAAACATTGGTGGCAGCGCTGGCAGCCGTTCGTGCCATCGTTCACGGCAAGCAAGTGGCATTAATGGCACCCACTGAATTGCTGGCGGAGCAACATGCCAATACCTTTCGTCAATGGCTTGAGCCGCTCGGTATTCAGGTCGGTTGGTTGGCGGGAAAACAGAAAGGTAAAGCGCGTCAGGCACAGCAAGAGGCGATCGCAAGCGGCCAAGTGAGTATGGTGGTCGGTACTCATGCCATGTTTCAGGAGCAGGTAAAATTTGCGGGATTGGCACTGGTTATCATTGATGAGCAGCACCGGTTTGGGGTTCATCAACGCTTGGCCCTGTGGGAAAAGGGGCGCGAACAAGGCTTTCATCCCCATCAATTGATCATGACAGCGACCCCGATCCCACGCACCTTGGCAATGACCGCTTATGCCGATCTGGATACGTCTATCATTGATGAATTGCCACCGGGCCGAACGCCAGTCACCACCGTTGCCATTCCGGATACCCGCCGGAGCGACATTATCCAGCGGATCAAAAATGCCTGTCTGGATGAAGGCCGTCAGGCTTACTGGGTCTGTACGTTGATCGAAGATTCTGACGTCTTGGAAGCGCAAGCCGCGCAAGCGACCAGCGAAGAGCTGACACTGGCGTTGCCTGAATTGAAAGTTGGCTTAGTACATGGGCGGATGAAACCGGCAGAAAAACAAGCTGTCATGGCGGCGTTCAAACAGGGTGAAATACAGTTGCTGGTTGCCACGACGGTCATTGAAGTCGGGGTGGATGTCCCCAATGCCAGCCTGATGGTCATCGACAACCCTGAACGTCTCGGATTGGCGCAGTTGCATCAGCTTCGTGGACGTGTCGGGCGTGGTGCCATTGCTTCTCACTGTGTCCTGCTCTATAAAACCCCGCTGACCCATACGGCCAAAATTCGCCTGCAAGTTTTACGCGACAGCAACGATGGCTTTGTAATTGCCCAAAAAGACTTGGAGATCCGTGGACCCGGTGAATTACTGGGTACTCGTCAAACAGGTAATGCAGAATTCAGGATCGCAGATTTATTGCGGGATCAAAGTATGCTGCCTGAAGTTCAACGTATTGCCCGCTATATCCACCAGCACTATCCTGAACATGCCAAGGCGCTGATTGAACGCTGGTTGCCGGATAGCTCGCAGTATAGTAATGCGTAAGTTTCAACGGGGAAACCATCGGTAAAAACAAATAAAAAAATGCCGCTGAACTGTTCAGCGGCATATTTCGCCAAGATATCTGGCCAGTCAGAAATAAATGAATTTAACCTGCTACCGAAGGGAACATCGGTAATAGCAGATACAACTTGATAACGGCGGCGTTAACGATATCAATAAAGAAGGCACCCACCATTGGCACAAGTAAGAATGCCACATGTGATGGTCCAAAACGGTCAGTGATCGCCTGCATATTCGCAATCGCCGTTGGCGTTGCGCCTAAGCCAAAACCACAGTGGCCGGCGGACAAGACCGCAGCATCGAAGTTCTTGCCCATTATGCGGTAAGTGACAAAAACAGCATACAGCGCCATCACCACGGCCTGTACGGCAAGAATGATTAACATAGGCAGGGCAAGGGAAGACAACTGCCACAGTTTCAGGCTCATCAATGCCATGGCCAGGAACAGCGATAAACTGACGTTACCCAATACTGAGACCGCCCGGTCAAAGACCCGATAGAAACCGAGCAAAGATAAGCCATTACTGAGGACGACCCCCATAAACAGGACACATACGAATGTCGGTAATTCAAAAGCCGTGCCTTGCAGCAGTTTTTCGATAAAACGCCCCGCCAATAAGCAAATGGCAATCATGGCGATGGTTTCCAACATCACTAATGGCGTGATAAGCCGGCCCGTATAAGGTTTCTCAAATGCGGTCGGGAGTTCAGTATCTTCCGTTTCCAATCCGGGTGTTTTGTCCTTTTTTACCAACAGGCGGGCAACCGGGCCACCAATCAAACCACCCAAAACCAGGCCAAATGTGGCACATGCCATGGCGACTTCCGTGGCATTTTCAAAGCCATAACGCTCTGCGAAGACTTTACCCCACGCTGCACCCGTTCCGTGTCCACCAGACAGGGTAATGGAACCCGCCAGCAATCCCATTAATGGGTCAAGGCCAAGCATTTTCGCCAACGCGATGCCTACGGTGTTTTGTACCAATAACAGGCCAACCACCACGAAGACAAAGATGACCAGGAATTTTCCACCTGCTTTCAAGCTGGCAAGGTTAGCGTTCAAGCCAATTGTGGCAAAGAACGTCAACATGAGAGGCTCAGTGAGGGAGGAATCAAAACTTATTTCCCAACCCGTGGATTGTTTAACCGCCAACAGCACTAAGGCGACCAATAATCCACCAGCGACCGGTTCAGGAATGGTATATTTTTCGAGGAATGGAACCGATTTTACGAGCTTTCTTCCTAGTAGCAAAACAAGTGTGGCAGCAACGAGCGTGCCATAAATATCCAGATGATACATTTATGTACCTCATCCATTGTTAATATTATGTGAATTTAATGTGACGTTATAATCATCCTATAAAAACGCCAAAAGCAGGTAAGGATTGGATTAGAAAGAAATTTACGCATAAACACAAGTTAAAACATTTAAAAATGTGACGGAATTAAGCTGCATTTCATTATGAAAACTTTACGCAAACGATTGCTTTAGTGATAGGAATCATTAAAATACTTTTTTTGTCTATCTGGAATTTCACAACATGGTCAATTTACCCCGTGAATCCAATTCATCAGAAGTTCCCAATAAATCAAATAATGAACTTATCTATCATCTGGAAGATAAACCGCCTCTCCCACATGCCCTGTTTGCAGCCTGTCAACATTTACTGGCAATGTTTGTGGCGGTTATTACGCCAGCGATGTTGATTTGTCAGGCTCTGGGGCTTCCCGCACAGGATACCCAACGCATTATCAGTATGTCCCTGTTTGCCTCAGGTTTGGCATCACTGATTCAAATTCGATCTTGGGGCCCCGTCGGCTCTGGCTTGCTTTCAATTCAGGGCACCAGTTTTAATTTTGTGGCACCACTGATTATGGGAGGACTGGCACTGAAAAATGGCGGTGCGGATATGCCAACCATGATGTCCGCCCTGTTCGGTACACTGATGATCGCGTCAATGACCGAGGTATTGCTCTCACGGGTACTGCATTTAGCCAGCAAGATCATTACCCCTCTGGTTTCGGGCATTGTGGTCATGATCATCGGCCTGTCATTAATTCAGGTCGGATTAACGTCGATTGGCGGAGGCTATGCCGCGATCCAAAACGGGACATTTGGTGCACCTGATAATCTGCTGTTAGCGGGGATTGTGCTTGCCGTTATTGTGTTACTCAATCGGCAAAGGAATCCTTACTTGCGGGTTGCGTCTCTGGTCATTGCCATGGCAGTCGGTTATCTGGTGGCGTGGTATCGGGATATGCTCCCAGTTTCAACACCACAAGCAGATACCCCATTGATCACGGTTCCTTCACCGCTCTATTATGGTTTGTCTTTTGATTGGAATCTGTTGATCCCACTGATTCTGATTTTCATGGTGACCTCACTGGAAACGATTGGCGATATCACCGCAACCTCCGACGTCTCCGAACAACCTGTCAGCGGCCCGCTCTATATGAAACGGCTCAAGGGTGGTGTGCTGGCAAATGGCCTCAATTCTATGATTTCAGCCGTGTTTAATACGTTTCCCAACTCCTGTTTTGGTCAGAACAATGGCGTGATCCAGTTGACCGGCGTCGCCAGTCGCTATGTCGGTTACCTTATTGCTTCAATGCTGGTACTGTTGGGATTGTTTCCCGCTGTGGCCGGTTTTGTGCAGCATATTCCTGAGCCGGTTCTGGGCGGGGCAACAATTGTGATGTTTGGGACTATCGCCGCGTCGGGTGTCAGGATCGTTTCCCGTGAACCCCTGAACCGCCGTTCCATCATGATCATCGCACTGTCTCTGGCGGTCGGGTTAGGTGTTTCCCAGCAACCGCTGATTTTACAGTTTGCCCCTGATTGGGTGAAAAATTTACTCTCTTCAGGTATTGCCGCCGGCGGGCTAACCGCCATTTTGCTTAACCTGATTTTTCCCCAAGAAAAATAGTCAGGCAAGTTTATATACCCTCTAAACGCCAAGTTATCGCTCGCAAGACGAAAGCCACTTATTATCTCCCCGCGCCGCGGGGAGATAATAAAGGCATCTTGAAGTACGACGAGTATATAATCTTTGGCTATCTCCCGCCTGAGCTGCGGGAGTTTCACTTTCTTGCATCCATTTACACCCTTTTTGCAAAGCTATTCGCAATATTTCTACACATTCTCACTAAATGGCATTTTTATCTGCATCATCTATTGAGTGCCTATTCATTTTCCGGCATAAAAGGGCTTCTATCGGAAGGTTATCTTGAGGTGAAATAATGAGGTGGTTAGGGAAATTTTTTGTCACTCTGCTATTCGTGCTGATTGTGGCAATCATCATTATCTATGTGGTTGCCCAAACGCATTGGGGAGCCAAACAGCTAAGCCAATGGCTCAATAGACAAGGACATTATCAAGTCAGCATTGAAGGCATCAGCCATAGCTGGCTGCAACCTGCTACCTTAACGTTCAACCATGTTGATATTCACGACAAACAAAGCCCTTTCTCACTCAATGCCGATACCATTAATTTTGATTTCAAATGGCAGCATTTACTCTCCCCCCAAAATCTCCGTCGTCTGACATTGCAAAACGGGACACTGATACTGTCTGGAAACGCATTTCCTCTCCCCTTGCAAGCAGATATCTTGCAACTGAACCAGATGAATATTCAGTTAAAAAATCCCAACACGCACATTCAGGGGGAAAATATCACGGGTGGCATCACGCCTTGGGCTCCTGCTGTGGGTAATCCATTAGGTAATGGGCAGTATCAGTTCAGCGCCAGTACGCTTCGTTTAAATGATATACCGGTTGAAAATGTCATTATGCAAGGCAGTGTCCAGAATAAAGCGCTGACTATCGACTCTTTTGGCGCAACATTTCTGCGAGGAGCCATTTCTGGCGATGGTCAGCGATTGCCGGACGGCAGTTGGCGTTGGAATAATATCCTGATCAGTGACATTCGTTGGCAAACCCCGATGACACTGAGCGGGCTGGCAGAAAAAATCAGCCATTTTCCCGCCAGTTATGTCAGAGATCTCAATATCACCAATGCCAAGCTGCAAGGGGCGGATTGGTCTGTCGATTATCTGGACAGCACCATCAAAAACGTAGGCTTGGTCAATGGCAGTTGGCGCGCCGACGATGGCCTGATTGATTTTAACGCGATGAACATGACATTGAATAATGCCCAGTTCAACGACACACTCGGAAAATTCCGTTTTTCCGGTGATACCTTTACCATCGCTAACCTGACAACTCATTATCAAAAAGGGTTGTTCAATATCCAGTCCCAATGGGATCGCAAAAACCGGCTCCTTACCCTTCAAGAGAGTTCGGTCACGGGGCTGCTTTATGCCCTGCCATCAGCATGGCTCGACTATTTCAAAAAACCGGCGCCACAATGGATTTCAGGGCTGAAACTCAATGATATTACTATCAATAATACGCTGCTGATTGATACCAATCCTCGCTTCCCGTTCCAGCTCACGACCCTTGGCGCTCATATTGACCATATGGACATCCTGAAAAATGGCAAGTGGGGATTGTGGAGTGGGCAGGCATCGTTGCAAGCTGCCGGCGGGACATTCAACAAGATCGAAATAACCCGTCCTTATCTGCAATTACACGCCGCCGATGGCAATATCACCCTGGATAAGTTGAATGCCTTTACCGGTGAAGGGCTATTGCAACTGACCGGCTCGGCTGAACAACAAACGGCTCACACGCCTTTTAACCTCAACTTCAAAGGCATGAATGCAGATTTGAACATCTTGCCACAATGGGGCTGGGTGCCGCTTAACGTGCAGGGAGACGGAAATTTCTCGCTCACTATCACGGGTGATCTCTGGGCTGACGATGTGAAGGGAACAATAAACGGGACATTGGTTGCGGAAGATAAATCAGCAGGCAAAGAGTCACAATCTATTGAGCAAGGTGTGATCTCAACGAGCCGCTGTACGCCAACTACCCCCTCTGCCGCAGAGGCTCCTGAAGTTGATCACTCAACAACGGGTAATCCCCCTACGGAGAGTCAGACCTGCGCTAAAATCAAGTTGTAGCAAAACGTTCGGGAGGCAGGACGATATAAGTACCGGTGAACACGCTACCTATGCCATGTTCACCGCTAACCTGCACCTCTACTTTTACACGCGCCTTGTTGCCGCGTGCAAGGCGGGCAAGGTCACCGCTCATATTATTAAAGTCTGCGGTTGCACTGGGGCGCCCCGTAATCGGTTGGTGATAACGAATATTGGCATCCACCAAAATGATATCCCCACCCAATTGGCGCTCCTGTAGCAACAACCAGATCAATCCCCATGCCGTTAACGTAGCCTGCGAAAATAAGCTGCCTGCGAAAATCGTGTGATGTGGATTCTGGTTTCCGGCTTCAGGCATCGTCGTGACGAAACGTTGTCCGGTATATTGGGTGATCCGCAGCCCCATCTTTTCACTCAAAGGGATGTGTTTATACCAAGCCTGCTGCAATTCTGCGCACCAATCAGGACGGTGCAAAATATCATCAAGGCTCACGATAGGTTTGAACATAAGAAAATGGTTAATCGGTAACGTCTTGGCACCATTGATCAAGCCACGATTTTGAAAACCCAATTTGTCGAAGAAATCAACCGCATCCTCCCGTGCACTGCAAACAACGCGTTTCACCCCTTCTTGTCTGGCGACCGATTCCAATGCCATCGCAATCAGTGTACCCAACCCTTTTCGCTGCACATTGGGATGAACGGCCAAAAAACGAATGGCGCCTTCGTTGTCCGCGTTGATATATAAACGCCCAACCGCAAGCGGTTTACCCTGTTCATCCACCACCATTTGATGATGAGCCATTGAATCGTAACCATCTTTCTCTGATCCAATGGGCTGGTGAAGCGGTTTACGCAACATCTCCCAACGAAATTGGTAATAAGTTTCCAACTCTTGCTCTGTTTGAGGTACTCTCAGATGGTACATAGAAACAGCCCCTTCATTTTTTGCGATATTTTATCCACATCATACTTGCAACCAAAAAGTCACTGGTCCGTCATTGGTCAAACTGACTTTCATGTCTGCCGCAAATTTCCCCATTTCTGTTTTTACACCAGTTACACGGCACTGTTCAACAAAATAGCGATAAAGCTCATCTGCTTTTTGTGGATCAGCACCGCCGGAAAAACTGGGCCTTAAGCCTTTCTGCGTATCCGCAACCAAGGTAAATTGCGACACAACCAGCAACTTACCGCCAGCCTGCTGCACGTTAAGGTTCATTTTCCCCTGTTCATCACTAAATACCCGATACCCCATGACCTTGTTGCATAAACGCTGTGCTTTTTGTGGCGAGTCGTCTTTTTCAACTCCCAGCAACACCAGCAACCCTTGTCCAATTTCGCCAATCGTCTCACCTTCAACAACGACCTTTGCCTGTGTGACACGCTGAATTAATGCGATCATTTCTCTTGCCTGTTATTCCGTATAGTGATTCAGATAGTGAACCCGTCGTCCTTTATTATCTTAAAGTGCAACGAGTATAGTCAGTCATATCGGTAGAGAATCGTAGCATGTTCCCTTGCCCGCAAGGGTATACGGGCAAGGAAAAGGGTGGAAAACATCATCTGTAATAAGCTGACGAGGCTAATTTTTTGCGGGAAGCGAGAAATCATGCGTCTTAAAATAAGCAGGGATCACATGCCTGTCAGCCACATGAATGGCATTGATACTTAAGTTTTTCGCTGCTTCGACGTTTTCTAAAAGATCATCAAAGAATATGGCTTGATCGGCTGTCACACCTTCTGCGGCAAGCACATAGTTAAAAATATCGGGATTCGGTTTACGCATCCCCACGTCTTGGGATAAATAAAGGGAATCCGTTGCTGCTGCAATCTCAGGATAATACACTGACCAATAATCAAAATGCAGGCGGTTTGTATTTGACAGCACAACGACACGATGCCCTTGGGCACGCAATTTATTCATTAACTCAGTGACGTCCTGCCTGATACCAATAAAAATGGCATTCCAGCCTTCGGCAACTTGCTCAAAACTAAGTGCAATCTCCATTTCATCACAGATCCTTTCTGCAAATTCAGTGTCACTGATCTGCCCGCACTCATGCTTTTTAACCGTCTCCCCCAGCGAAAATTTTGCGGTCAATGTTGCCAGCGGTGTTCCACTCAGATTACTCCAAACAGCCAGTACCCTTTTAAAATCAATATCAATAATCACGTTACCCAAATCGAAAATATACAGCATAATTTCCCCCCGACTGACGCTTATTGTTGGGTACTTTTATCATAATTTTGTTAAGAGATGTGCACCCTGTTTAACAAAGAAACTCAGTATTTGAGACGCGATCACAGTTTTTAGCAACGGGAACAAAATGAAAATCGTCAGGCATGATGATTTCAGAAGAATACAGAAAAGTACGTTATCTAACGCCCAATTGATTTAAAAATACCGGTTCTAACCTTCGGTTAATGATAAGAATTTAATCGTACGGTCCTATTTTTTCCCTCGCTGTCGGATATGCTCGGCACACGATAAAAAAAGGGCACCGAAGTGCCCTAATTTATTTATATTCAATCCGTTACGCTCAATGCGTAACCCAGCAATTAAACGTCTTTGCTGCGGTTTGCACGACGGCGATCGTTTTCAGTCAAATGACGCTTACGCAAGCGAATTGACTCTGGCGTTACTTCAACCAACTCGTCGTCATCAATAAACTCCAACGCCTGTTCCAATGTCTTCTTGAGATATGGAGACAGGGTGGTTGCTTCATCTGTTCCTGATGCACGCACGTTAGTCAGTTTCTTACCGGTCAGACAGTTAACGGTCAGGTCATTTGAACGCGAGTGAATACCGATGATCTGGCCTTCATACACTTCAGTACCGTGACCCAGGAACAACTTACCACGCTCCTGCAAGCCATATAACGCGTAAGCCACTGCCTTGCCTTGTCCATTGGAAATCAGTACGCCATTTAAGCGACGGCCAATCTCACCTGGGCGAATATCATCATAATGGCTGAAGGTTGCATACAGCAGGCCAGTACCCGAAGTCATGGTCATGAATTCAGTACGGAAGCCGATCAAACCACGGCTTGGGATCACGTAATCAAGACGAACGCGACCTTTTCCGTCCGGCAACATGTCGCGCATTTCACCTTTACGCTCACCCAAAGCCTGCATCACGTCACCCTGATGCTGTTCTTCGATATCCAGGGTCACCTGTTCGAAAGGTTCCTGCTTACGGCCATCAATTTCACGGAAAATTACTTTTGGACGGGAAACCCCCATCTCGAAACCTTCACGACGCATATTTTCGATCAGCACGGACAGGTGCAGTTCACCACGACCCGATACACGGAATGCGTCTGGATCTTCCGTTTCTTCAACGCGCAACGCAACGTTATGCACCAGCTCTTTTTTCAGGCGATCAAGGATCTGGCGGGAAGTCACGTATTTACCTTCACGGCCACAGAACGGTGAAGTATTGACGCAGAAATACATGCTGACGGTAGGTTCATCAACGGCCAGTGCCGGCAACGCTTCAACCGCATTGACTTCACACAGGGTATCGGAGATATTCAGCTCGCCCAGACCGGTAATTGCGATGATATCGCCCGCTTCTGCCTTATCAGACTCGATACGCTCCAGTCCCAAATGGCTAAAGACTTTACCGACTTTACCGTTGCGGGTTTTGCCTTCGCTATCGATGATCGTAATATTCTGGTTTGGTTTTACCGTACCGCGTTTAATACTGCCGATACCGATAACCCCAACATAGCTGTTGTAATCCAACTGCGAAATTTGCATCTGGAATGGGCCATCAAGGTCAACCTTAGGCGGTTCAACGTGATTAACGATAGCCTGATACAGCGGAGTCATGTCTTCCGCCATCTCGGTGTGCTCGTTACCGGCAACGCCCATCAGTGCAGATGCATAAATGATTGGGAAATCTAACTGTTCATCTGTTGCACCGAGGTTCACGAACAGGTCAAACACCTGATCCACTACCCAGTCAGGACGCGCGCCAGGACGGTCAACTTTGTTGATAACCACGATAGGCTTCAGGCCGTGAGCAAACGCTTTTTGGGTAACGAAACGCGTCTGTGGCATTGGGCCATCCATCGCATCAACCAACAGCAGAACACTGTCAACCATTGACATCACACGCTCGACCTCACCACCAAAGTCGGCGTGGCCCGGGGTGTCTACGATATTGATACGGTAGTCATTCCATTTAATTGCGGTGTTTTTTGCCAGAATGGTGATGCCACGTTCTTTTTCCAGATCATTGGAGTCCATCACACGTTCAGTAGTTGCAGCACGTTCACCGAAAGTACCGGACTGTTGCAGGAGTTTATCAACCAGCGTGGTTTTGCCATGGTCGACGTGAGCGATGATGGCGATATTTCTTAAGTTATTAATTGACAAGTATTTTTACCGTTTAGCTATTTGAGAACAGATTAGATAAGTGCAGCGTGGCAGAACGCCGCGACACCCACTAACGAAAATATGGTGTTATTTTACACGTTATGACCACAGAGTGAAATAAATGTGAGGTGTATCACCTTAGAAATTTGTCGATTCATGAAAAAGTGCCGACAAACGTAAACGCATATGCAGAAAAACAGGTAACATACACTATGACTCGTTGGTTATCTACGATATCTATTTTTTCTTCACAAGCACTATACGTTAGTCCCTGATTTCAATATTAATCATGATACATCATTAAAAACTGACCTTTCACAAAAAAATGTAAAAGGTCAAATTAAATTTTCCTGCAAAGGTTATATTTATCTTAAAAACATTATTAATATATAAATCCTAAATTAATAGCATTCTGATATTAATCACAATCAGACCATATCCAAGCTGGTTTGGTATCTATGCTTCCTTTCCAAACCCTACTATTCATCAATTGACCCTCTTTTTTAATTGAATAAGAAAAATAAACCTGCCCTGAGTCATTAGCATCAAGTATACCGTTTCCAGCAAGATGCGTTTGATAAATACCTATTATTTTAGTATTCGTTTTATTATCAGGACCAACATCACTCGGCATTGTCACTGGAATAAGAAGATCTACTTTTTTCTGATTTGCTATAATATGTAAATACAGAGTCACCTCAGCAGGGTAAGAGCACGAGTGCTCATTTCTCACCCAAAGCCGTCAAACCGG
>NZ_JAQRFK010000027.1 GCF_028598745.1 Xenorhabdus sp. IM139775 | reverse complement strand
GTAGTTATATGTTCGTCGTACTTCAACGTGCATTTATTATCTCCCCACATTATCTCCCCACATTGTGGGGAGATAATAATCAACTTGTGTGTTGCGAGCTGCAACGTGAAATTTATAGGGCATAAAACTATTTGCTAAATCCGTCTATTTTTTGTTTTTTATCATCTTGATAAAAGTTTTCCGTGCCGTTGGAGAACCTAGTCGTTCTGCTTCATCCAACAGTTTCAATGCCTTATCAATATCACTATGGTTAATCGCTCTTTTGATAGCGTCATTGAAATATTGTTCAGTATCATTCAGTACAGGTTTAGCTACTGAGGCAGCAGATTGCGCTACCGCTGGATTAGCCACAGTTGTTCTTATCGGCGATGTCGATACTGCTTGTGTAGAACCGACTGTCACTGGCTTAGGTTCAGGTGAAGAAAATACCTGACCAATCAGAATATTGCCTGTATTACTTTCTGATTGCACTTTTAACGTTAATGTCCCTGTTTCTGTATGGCGAGCGACCGGATCTGGTATATCCGGCACGGAATTACCAATTCCTTTAGCATAGGCCTTAGCAGGATCGACCATTTGTGTTGACGTTTGTAAATCAGAACGGGTGGTATAAATGAGTAAATAAATTCGCTGTTGTCCCAATGCCGGTGTCAGCTTTAATACACCCTCAAGCCTATCCGCGGACATAATGCCGGGTTGTTGATAGCGAAAGTAGTGGCTTGGATAAAAGGCCGCAGGACGGAGTTGTTCATCAAATACCAAAACATTCGGTGAGTATACCTGCTTATCTTTTATCAGACTGTTCAGCGTGATTCCCAATGAACCTTGATTGGCTGGTAAAGCAAATGTGGCTACCGCACCTTGGATATGACCATCATTGATTTGCTGTGACGAGCTATTAAGCACCATGGATTGCGTGCCATGAGCATTAATCGGCTGCCACTGTAATTTCTGCAAAGTTGACAAGGACAACGCTGGCGCGACAGCGTTGGTTGTTTCTGTGTCAGATCCCGCATTCGTTATTGTGGTATCTGATGCGGCATAACTCACAGCCGGGATCACGTTGCAGAGCAGGGCGCTGAGACAAAGTGAGAGTAATTTCTTTTTCATTACCACCAAGCCTCAAATTGGGCGCCAAACGTAAATTCATCGCTGTTCCCACGACTGAATTGATGCACTGGTGTATCGCGGGAGGCAACACCACTATCGCCATAACCCCATTTTTCATTCCATTTAGAGTAAGAGGTAAATAAACGGATAGCAGGGCGTGACCAGATGCTATCACCCGCTTGCCACTGTTGGGCCAGAGTGATCTTGTACTGATTATTATTTGCCTTAGTCCGTTGTGACTTCACATTGTCATAACCCACTTCCATTAAGGTACTCATTATCGGTGTCCACTTATACATGGGACGGACACCTACGGTGTACCATGTGTTGCCATTGTTATTGTCGAGGTCAATGTTTTGATACATGGCGACATACATGAGTTCCCATTTATTTGTGAGACTAATGGCACCATGATCCAGAATACGTAACATATGCCCGTTATTATTCACACTGGCACCTTCGGCACGCCCGTTGCTGCTGGAAGTCATGGCGTCAGTTGCGTACTGTAAGGCAAATTTGTTGAAGCCACCTAACAGACTTTGGGTATGTTCAGCAGTCAGCATCACACCATCTTTAGAGGCTTGTTTATCAAGCTGGTATCCTTTACGTGTATTAGCACGCCCATAGTCAATACCAAATTCCAGTGTGCCGCCGGCATTGACAGGTAAGTTGGCTAGCCGTATATCGAAAACATCATTTGAGGTTGATTTACCTTTTTTATCGGATTGATCGGCAATCCACCCATGCGAACCGCCTTCTTCTGTATTACGGGTGACAGCGAAGGACAGTTTACCAAAACCGAGATCGATATTTTCCAGACCTGCGCCGGGACCAGAAATATCCCAGTAGTAGAAATCGATCATGTGCGCATCGTGTCGCTGGTAGAAACGTTTACCCGCCCACAATGTTGAGCCTGGCAACCAACCAAGGACATTTGTTGCTTGCACGTTCACTTCACGGAAGCCCGGTTTGGTATCTTCCCAGTCTTTTTGCTGACTGACGGAGTAGGCTAAATTGGTATCAAAATAGAAACGTTTATCACCCTCTTTCCATAATTCTTGCCCCAGCTTAAGTTCGGCGTAGGTTTCACATTCGTTGCCGAGGCGGTATTTACTCGGTGCGCCGGTCGCTTTGGCACATTTTTGTTCACCGCCACTACCTGTCCAGCCAATGCCTGAACGGGCATAGCCGTGGAAGTCAACAGCAAGAGCTTGCATGGATAAGAAACTGGTTAGCATAGCCAATGAGAGAGACAATATACGCATAATGATTCTCCTGTTATTTTTTTATGGCCGCGGATCTAGACTCCGGGTTCTTTATGTAAACGCTGACATGCGGTGCCATCTTCACGGAAAAGATGACATCGGTGAGGTGCTAATCCGATAGTGAAATCGGCTCCTTCTTTTACGAGAACAATATCAGGTTGGCGGTAAACCAAATTTTGGTGAATGGCAGGAATACGGATGTGAATTTGGGTTTCGTTCCCCAGTTGTTCCACGATCTGTACTGTCCCTTCCAATGTAACATCGGCTACCTCATTAGGTAAAAGATGTTCGGGACGGATCCCCAAAGATACGTTACTACCAACCGTCAGCCCCTTGCTTTCAACGGGTAACCAAACGGGTTGGCCGTTAGGCAGGATGATCTGTACTTGATCGACAGCAATCGCTGACACTTTGACCGGTAGGAAATTCATTTTTGGTGAACCAATAAAACCCGCGACAAAGCGGTTGGCGGGATAGTGATAAATTTCAAGTGGCTTACCAACCTGAGCAATATTGCCCCCATCCAAAACAACAATTTTATCTGCCAAAGTCATGGCTTCGGTTTGGTCATGAGTGACATAAACCATCGTACGTTGAAGTCGCTTGTGCAGGCGTGAAATTTCAATTCTCATCTGTACGCGCAAAGCGGCATCCAGATTGGAAAGCGGTTCATCCAGCAGAAAAATATTGGGTTCAGCAACGAGAGTCCGGCCAATGGCGACTCGTTGGCGTTGACCACCGGACAGCGCTTTGGGTCGGCGATCCAGTAGATGGACAAGTTGGAGGGTTTCTGCAACTTGTTGCACTCGCTTTTGGATATCGCTTTTTTTTGCACCCGCCAGCTTCATACCGAATGACATATTGTCTGCAACAGAGAGATGGGGATATAGCGCGTAAGATTGAAAAACCATGCCGACACTGCGTTTGGCAGGTGGCACATCGTTTATTCGTTTGTCATCTATCAGTAAATCACCGGATGTGATGTCTTCCAAACCTGCAATCATCCTTAGCAGCGTCGATTTCCCACAGCCTGACGGGCCGACAAATACGACAAATTCGCCTTCCTGAATATCAAGATTAAGATCTTTGGAGATGACCGTTTCACCATATGATTTAGATACATTGCGGAATGTGATGCTAGACATTTGTTCCCTCCCTCGGATTTGCCACCTCAGTTTTCTGTTCGTTTCCTGTTCTTCTTTGTTTCCTATTTACCGTTTTTACCGTTGCGGGAAACGTCGGCGCGAGAAACTTAGTGAAAAACTGATAGCTGGATTGTGGATAAAATAACAGGCACAAGAATCCTCCATCCCAGAATTTTTGATGGGGGAGGAGTCAGGAGGACGAGCTTAATGTGATTAGGGAAGGAAGGATAAAATTGTCAGGTAAGATGTGACTCAAATCCCAAAAAAGGATGCCATATTAGTGTTAACGTTCTGATTTTAATTGTTTTTGTAAGCCAGTTCACACTCATGCAGTATGAGGCGTAGAACGGGGGAGGATGAGTCTTTTTTACATTGACTGCACACTGGTGTCATTTTATCTCGGTGTAATAAAGATAATTATCCTGAACTAACAAATGAAAAAGGCGGAATGATGACCAAGAAAATGTTACACGTGGGGGCTAGCACCCTGATGCTTTCCGTTCTAACAACCTGTGTATTGTCTGCTCCGGCTTTCGCGAAGCCAGAAGAAGGAAAGCTGGTAATCTGGATTAATGGCGATAAAGGCTATAACGGACTGGCACAGGTTGGTGACAAATTTGCAAAAGAAACGGGAATTCCTGTCACTGTTGAGCATCCTGACAAACTGGAAGAAAAATATACCCAAATTGCTGCCAGTGGCGATGGGCCGGATATTATTTTCTGGGCACATGACCGCTTTGGTGGCTATGCCCAATCAGGGGTAGTCGCTGAAATCACACCTGATAAGTCGTTTATTGACAAGCTATTTCCCTTTACGTGGGATGCCGTTCGTTATGACGGGAAATTGGTGGGATACCCTATTGCAGTTGAAGCCCTTTCCCTTATCTACAATAAAGACTTGATTAAATCTCCGCCAAAAACATGGGAAGAAATCCCTGCCCTGGATAATGAGCTGAAAAAGCAGGATAAAAGCGCAATCATGTTCAATTTGCAGGAACCGTATTTCACTTGGCCCCTGATTGCTGCTGATGGTGGATATGCCTTCAAGGCGGGCAACGGTAGTTATAATGTTAAAGACAGCGGGGTGAATAATGCCGGCTCGAAGGCAGGAATGAAATTTCTGGTTGATCTAGTCAAAAACAAACATCTCAACGCAGATATCGATTACTCCATCGCTGAAGCTGCTTTTAATAAAGGCAAAACGGCCATGACGATTAATGGCCCTTGGGCATGGGCGAATGTAGAGAAAAGTAAGATTAATTATGGCGTTGCCCAATTGCCAACCTTTAAGGGGAAACCCTCTAAACCTTTTGTTGGTATTTTAACGGCGGGAATTAATGCGGCCAGTCCTAATAAAGAGTTAGCGAAGGAGTTCTTGGAAAATTACCTGCTGACTAATGAGGGGTTGGCAATGATGGACAAAGATAAGCCGTTGGGCGCAGTGGCTTTGAAATCCTATCAGGAGATCCTGGAAAAAGATCCACGGATTGCGGCGACGATGGCAAATGCCCAAAACGGCGAAATTATGCCGAATATCTCCCAAATGAGTAGCTTCTGGTACGCAATGCGTAGCGCTGTTCTTAACTCGGTCAGTGGGCGTCAGGCGGTAGATGCTGCCCTTGATGATGCTGAAGCGAGAATGACAAAATAAACGAATGACAGGCTCCTGATCTCCAGGAGCCTTCGCACCTTATTGTGATTGGTTCTGAATCATCACAATGATTGGTAACAGGACGTGCAAGATGTCAGCGACATTAAGAAAAATAGTATGGTGGCAGCATCCTGCCCTGAAATGGTTTGCTGTAGGTTTTTGCCTACTTTTTACAGGTTATTTGGTTGTGCTGATGTATGCACAGGGAGAATACCTGTTTGCTATGTTAACACTGGTATTACTGGGAAGCGGCATCTATGTTTTTTCCAACCGGAAAGCGTATGTCTGGCGCTATACCTACCCTGGAATTGCTGGAATAAGTCTGTTTATCCTGTTTCCGCTTATCTGCACAATTGCTATCGCTTTTACAAACTATAGCAATACTAACCAATTGACGTTTGAACGTGCTCAAACGGTATTAATGAGCCGCCATTACCAGACAGGGGAACCATTTAATTTCAAACTTTATCCTGTATCTGACCAGTGGGTTTTGGCACTAAGTGTACCGGAGAGTACCCATTTATTGATATCTGAGCCTTTTTCTCTAGCGGGAACGGAGGAAATTGTCCTGCCTCTGCATGAACAGGAGCAAAAACTTGAAGGCAATGCCGCAGCATTGCGTACCATTACTCAGCATCGGCAGACATTGAATCAATTGGTCGCCGTTCTTCCTGATGGCAGTAAACTGAGAATGAGTTCCTTACGTCAGTTCTCAGCGATAAACCCGCTTTATTCCCTTGATGAAGATGGGGTTACACTGACCAATGGCCAAACTGGCATACAATATCGACCGAATAGGGATACAGGGTTCTATCAATCTATTAATGCGGAAGGGGAATGGGCTAAAGAAACGCTAAGCCCTGGATTCACGGTTTCTATTGGTTGGAAAAATTTCCTGCGGGTGATACAGGATGAGGGTATTCAAAAACCTTTTCTGTCCATTTTTATCTGGACAGTGGTTTTCTCTCTGCTAACCGTCGTACTGACAGTTGCTCTGGGGATGATCCTCGCTTGCATTGTACAGTGGGAAGCGCTTAAGGGACGAGCGATTTACCGAGTATTGCTTATCTTGCCTTATGCTGTTCCTTCGTTTATCTCCATTCTGATTTTCAAAGGATTATTCAACCAAAGTTTCGGTGAAATTAATCTGGTACTCAATGGGCTGTTTGGTCTTAAACCGGATTGGTTTACCGATCCGACACTGGCTCGAACCATGCTGATTATTGTCAATACGTGGTTGGGCTATCCCTATATGATGATTCTTTGCATGGGGTTGCTGAAATCTATCCCAGATGATCTTTATGAGGCATCGGCGCTTGATGGCGCAGGGCCATGGCAGAATTTCACCAAAATTACGTTTCCGTCATTGATTAAGCCATTGACGCCGTTGATGATTGCCAGCTTTGCTTTCAATTTTAATAACTTTGTCCTGATTCAACTGCTAACCAACGGTAAACCTGATCATATTGGTACAACGACACCCGCAGGTCATACCGATCTTTTGGTGAGCTATACCTATCGTATTGCCTTTGAAGGCGGGGGTGGGCAGGAATTTGGTCTGGCGGCAGCCATTGCAACATTGATTTTCTTGTTGGTAGGTGCACTAGCCATCATCAATTTGAAAACCACCCGCATGAAATTTGATTAAGGAGGAAGGAAGATGGCAATGGTACAACCTAAATCGCAACGATGGCGGGTATGGGGAACACATATATTCATGCTGGCTTTTATTGGCCTGATTTTGTTTCCTCTGCTGATGGTAATTGCTATCTCTTTGCGTCCGGGTAATTTTGCTACGGGTAACCTGATCCCAGACACTATTTCATGGGAACACTGGAAGTTGGCATTGGGTTATCGTGTCGAATCTTCTGATGGGCATGTCGTACTCCCACCATTTCCGGTCATGCAGTGGCTTTGGAACTCGGTCAAGGTTGCTTTCATTACTGCCACTGGCATTGTGACATTATCAACGACGTGTGCTTATGCATTTGCCCGTATGCGTTTTCGTGGAAAAGCCCCCTTACTGAAAGGAATGTTGATTTTTCAGATGTTCCCTCCGGTACTTTCTCTGGTGGCACTCTATGCCTTGTTTGACCGATTGGGAGAATATATTCCTTTCCTTGGCCTCAATACCCACGGCGGTGTGATTTTTGCTTATCTGGGCGGAATCGCTTTACATGTATGGACGATAAAAGGTTACTTCGAAACGATAGATCGCTCTCTGGAAGAAGCCGCCATGTTGGATGGCGCGACATCGTGGCAAATTTTCCGTTTGATACTGCTGCCGCTCTCTGTGCCTATATTGGCGGTGGTATTTATTCTGTCGTTTATTGGTGTGATTACCGAGGTTCCTGTTGCATCACTGTTATTACGTGATGTGGACAATTACACATTAGCTGTGGGAATGCAGCAATATCTACACCCACAGAATTATCTCTGGGGCGATTTTGCCGCTGCGGCTGTACTTTCTGCTATTCCTATCACGTTGATTTTCTTACTGGCTCAACGTTGGTTGGTGGGTGGATTGACATCGGGAGGCGTGAAAGGTTGATCTTCTTCCCAATCATGTATGCCATATGATTGGGTGGGTATTTTTCTTTATCTCCCCGCATCGCGGGGAGATAGTCAATATATCTTGAAGTACGGCGAGTATACCGGTGGTTCAGTCAGTTATAAAAAGTTAAGAACCCTGCTTTCGGCATTCGCCAACTGTTTGTAACAAGTGGTTGATATGGGTGTCTGCAAACATCGTTTCCAATGTGGTAGAAAGTTTTCGTCGCCAGTTTGGATATTCTTCTGTTGTACCAGGAATATTAACGGGACGTTCCATATCCAGCCAGTCTTCAGGTTGTAATCCTAATAAAGCACTAGTACTACGGGCTATATAGCGATGTATGCTTTGATTTATCTCGTTTGACATCGGAGGTTCAGTTTGTGCCAGTGATACTGATCCTTGCAATGAGGAGAGGGTATCCGGCCCGAGCAACTCTTCTGATAAATAGCCATGACGATTTAAACTGGTCAGTAATGCTTGCTTGCTGCGTTTGCGTTCCGAATATAAATCGGCAAGAAGCGCTTTATCAGGGTATAAGCCGATGGCTTCTCCTAAGGTGAGATCTTGATTTTGCCAGAATCCACGTAAGGTAGGTAAGTCATGGGTCGTAATCGTTGCCATTGCTTGCGCAGGATATTCATCGGGAGAATGGTATTCACCTTGCTGATTGCGTTCAAAATAAAATACCTTATAGGAATAAACACCGCTATCTCGTAATTTACCAACAATTTCTTCCGGTACAATTCCCAAATCTTCGCCTATTACCAGACAATGGTTGCGCTGGCTTTCCAAGGCCAATATCGCCAACAGATCGTCAACCGGATAATGAACATAAACGCCTTTATCGGCGGTTTCTCCTTGTGGTATCCACCAGAGTCTGAGTAACGCCATCACATGATCGATCCGCAATGCACCGCAATGGCGCATATTGCTACGCAGCAATTCAATGAAGGGTTGATAGGCTTGGGCTTTTAATACATGGGGGTTCATGGGCGGAAGCCCCCAGTTTTGCCCCAAGGGTCCCAGAATATCGGGAGGCGCGCCTACAGAGGCTTTAGTGCAATAGATACTTCGGCTACACCAGGTTTCTGCTCCCCCTTGTGCAACACCGACGGCAAGATCACGGTAAATGCCAATCGGCATGTGATGGGTTTGGCTGGTCGTGAAGCATTCGGCAAGCTGAGTGTCTGCCAGCCATTGCAACCAAAGGAAAAACGCTATCTCTTGTGGGTGTGAATGACAGAAAGACTTAACCGTATCGCCCTCTGGTTCACGGTATTCTTCCGGCCATATAGGCCAACCCCAATAAGCACTATTTTCCTCATATAGCTGATGGTGCAGGGCATCATAAGCAGCTTGAGAATAAAGATCCTTGCCGCCTTGGGTGACAAATTGTCGGAAAGCGATTTGTTGTGGATCATCGGCAGATCGGCGCTCGAATTGCGGATAAGCCAGACGCAATGCGGTCATTTTTAGTGTCATTACTGTGGTGTAATCGACCCATTCGGCTTGGCGGGCTTGCTGGAGTTTGAGCTGCGTTTGTGTTGAGTGCCACCACGCTTGTGCTTCAGCGCTATGATTAAAATCTTCTACCTGATTGACGGCAATATAAATGATATTGAGCCAGTGGCGGGAAGATGGGCTGTAAGGGCTGGCATTTTCAGGCATGGCAGGATATATGGCATGAAGAGGGTTCAGACCAATAAAAGCGCCACCACGCTGTGCCAGTTCTTGCAGCATATATTTCAGATCGCCAAAATCACCAATTCCCCAGTTATTTTCTGAGCGTAAGGTATAAAGCTGAACGCAGGCACCCCAAAGTTTTTCTCCACGTGTGATGGCATCTGGCTCGTAACAACGTTCGGGAGCAACAATCAGTGGTATGGAGTATTGCTGAGAGTGAGTTTTCGATATTAAGTCCAGTGTGTGGTATCCCAAGGGGAGGTTGGCCGGCAAAGTCAGTTGATGCTGGCAGTGACCATGAAGGATTTCCCCTTGCTCAGTCTGTATCTGCCACTGGTAATGATTTGTCTCCTCCAGAGGCAGAGTCGCTATTTGTCCCTGAATAACCACTTTAACATTAGGTAAAGAGGCGGCCTGTAGATGAGAAACCGGCCTCCCGACCGGTATATCTGCACTCATGGCTTCCAATATTCGATGCCTGGTTTCGGCAGGGATCGCCTGGGGTTTTCCATAGGCATTAATGTATTCGCTGGCAATGCCGGCCTCAGTTGCCAAATCATTGAGGCATTTATTTTCCATACTCAATCCCTATTTGGTTCGCCAGATGCGTTGTTGATAATCCTGAATGGCGCGGTCAGAACTAAAATGACCCATTCGGGCGGTATTGAGTACAGTACTGCGCGTCCAGCCTTCAGTGTCGCGATATCGAGAGTCAATTTGCTGATGGGCGTGGCAGTAAGAGGCAAAATCAGCCAGGACTAAATAAGGGTCACCTCCGTCAGTCAGGCTATGTAGCAGGAGATCAAAGGCGTGCGTATCTCCGTGACTGAGTTCACCTTTGGCGAGGGAGTCGAGGATATCTTTGAGATGATGATCCTGTTGAAGGATATGTTGTGGATTATAGCCACTGTTAAATAACGCCTTAGCCTCTTCCACGGTCTTGCCGAAGATAAAGATATGGTCGTTGCCAACGTGTTCGGCGATTTCGACATTCGCGCCATCCAGCGTTCCGATGGTCAATGCGCCGTTTAAGGCCAGTTTCATATTACCTGTACCGGAGGCTTCTTTGCCCGCCGTAGAGATTTGTTCTGACACATCGGCTGCTGGTATCATCAGTTCCGCTGCGGAAACATTGTAATCGGGGATAAAAGCAATTTTGAGTCGATCACGAACAATCGGGTCATGGTTGATCTTATCGGCGGCATGATTGATGGCAGCGATGATATTTTTCGCCAGATAGTAGCCGGGAGCCGCTTTGGCACCGAATAAGAAAACACGGGGATGGATATCCAAAGCCGGGTTTTCCTGAATTTGCCGATAAAGTGACAAAATATGGAGCAGGTTCAGATGCTGACGCTTGTATTCATGCAGACGTTTTATCTGGATATCGAAAATCGCATGGGGATCAATTTTGAGTCCCATGACCTTATTGACATAGTTGGACAGGCGAATTTTATTGTCTTGCTTAACGGTTCGATAGGTTTCACGGAAAGCAGGATCGTCAGCGTAAGGTTCGAGTTGTTGCAGGGCGGCAAGATCATTCACCCATTCATGATCTAATGTTTGGTCAATTAATGAAGAGAGTGCGGGGTTACACTGTTTCAACCAACGGCGTGGTGTCACACCATTAGTCACGTTGTGGAATTTAGTTGGCCACAATTGATGATATTCAGGGAATAGATCTGTCACGATCAAAGAGGAATGCAGGGCTGCAACCCCGTTGACGGCAAAGCAGGCGACAACACAAAGGTTAGCCATTCTGACTTGATTGTCATGGATAACTGCCAATTTCCCCCAAACTTGTTGGTTATCAGGCCAGACTTGATCCACGGTTTTTTTAAAGCGCTGGTTGATTTCCTGAATGATGCGGTGATGACGTGGCAGAAGCTCACTCATCAGTTGTTCATCCCAACGCTCTAAGCCCTCTGGCAGTAAGGTATGGTTGGTATAGGCGAACGTTTTTCTTGTGATTTCCCATGCGGATTCCCAACTTAACTGATGCTCATCAAGCAGAAGGCGTATCATTTCAGGGATCGCGATGGTTGGATGCGTGTCGTTAAGCTGGATAACTTCGTATTGGGCGAGTTCTTCTATTTTACGCCCTGCTTGTTGGTGGCGGCGCAAAATGTCAGCCACGGCACAGGCACACTGAAAATATTGTTGCATCAGGCGCAGACGCTTACCGGCCTGATGATTATCATTCGGGTAGAGCACTTTGGTCAGGCTGGCGGCTTCAATCCCTTGCTGTTCCGCGTGCAGGAACTGCCCGTCATTGAAAAGTGACAGATCAAAGGGGCTGTCGTATGTGGCTTGCCACAATCGAAGCGGTTGAGTCACCCCATTGTTATAGCCAAGTACGGGTAAATCCCATGCTTCGCCAATCAGAGTGAATGCAGGCGCCCAAGTTTCATGGCCCTCGGCAGTGGTCATGATTTCGCCGCCAAAACCGACGTTGACTTTTAATTGTGCGTTATGGCGAAACCACGGATAGGACTCGCGTTCCCAATTATCGGGTGCCTCAATTTGTTGACCCTGTTTGAACGATTGGCGGAAGAGGCCATATTGATAATTAAGGCCATATCCTGTAGCGGGTTGATTGAGCGTCGCCATTGAATCGAGAAAACAGGCCGCTAATCTGCCCAGTCCACCATTGCCCAATGCCGGATCAGTTTCTTCTTCCAGCAAGTCACTCAGGATCAGGCCATCTTCTGCCAGATAAGACTGAATATCGTCATACCAGCCAAGATTCAATAAGTTATTGGCTGTCAGCCGGCCTATCAGAAATTCCATCGAAATATAGTTCACATGGCGCTGGTGGTCAGGCGATGGATTGGCATCGTTTTGCTGAGTGGAGAGGGGAAGTAATTCAGATACGGCTGCACTCATCGCCTGCCACCACTGATGTGGTGTCATTTCCTGAGCTGAGTTCAGGCCAAAAGATTGCCACTGACGTGTGATCGCCGCCTGAAATAAGGCTTTATTGAGTTTCGGGTTTGTATTTAATGTGGATAGTTCCATGATGTCGCATCCTGTCACTAACTGAGGAAAATTGGGGGAATTATTTAAAGGGATATGCTGAAGGTTAGTGGCGTGGGAAACATCATCCCGTGAAAATATTCGCGGGGAGGAGCATCAGGGCGTAGCTATTTCTTTCGAGCTTTTCCGCAATTTCATAAGAGAAATAGAAAGATTGCAATCAAAGAATGTGACAGGGTGCAATTTAACACAATGAAATTAATCAACTTGTTTGCAAAAAGTGGGCATTTCTCTACATTTGGTGGACATTAATGAATGCGAATGGTGTTCACTGCGAATGATATTCATAGCAAACGGTGTTCACAGCAAACGGTGTAAGCGACTTAATCGTGTCAGACAGAATTCAGGTATCAGTTTTATTCATTGCTTTTATTGATTGCATGTGAGGGGAGAAAATTAATGCTTATCCCATCGAAACTCAGTCGCCCTCTTCGACTCAATAATATGGTCATGCGGGAACGCCTGTTAGAAAAGTTCAATGAAATTCAGAATGATCGACTGGTATTGATAACCAGTCCCGCTGGATATGGCAAAACAACCTTGATGTCACAATGGGCGGCTGATCAGGCGCACCTAGGCTGGTATTCCCTTGATGATAGTGACAATCAGCCAGAGCGTTTCGCCAGCTATTTGATTGCGGCCATTCAGCAGGCAACGCAGGGGCACTGCGTGAAAAGTGAGGTATTGGCCCAGAAACACCAATATGCCAATTTACCGGCCCTGTTTGCGCAATTGTTTATTGAGCTTAACGAATGGCAGCAACCGGTCTTTCTGGTCATTGATGACTATCACCTGATCGTCAATGAACTTATTCATGACGCCATGCGCTTTTTCCTCCGCCACCAACCCGAAAATTTAACGTTGGTGGTTTTATCACGCCATTTGCCCTCGTTAGGGATTGCCAACCTGCGCGTGCGTGAACAGTTATTGGAAATCGATAGCCAGCAACTGGCGTTTGATTATCAGGAAACCCAGCAATTTTTTGCCAAGCGGTTAGTGAATCCATTGGATGCTGAGCACTGCAAACAGCTATGCAATGATGTGGCCGGATGGGCAACGGCTTTGCAGCTGATTGCCCTTTCTGCCCGCCAATCGGGCAATACAACTGAAATGTCAGCCAAGCGTCTTGCGGGGATTAATGCCAGCCATCTTGCGGATTACCTTGTGGATGAGGTGTTAAATCGGGTGGATCAGGCGACGCGGGATTTCTTGCTGCATAGCTCTATTCTGCGCTCCATGAATGATGGGCTGATTGTTTGCCTGACGGGAGAGGAGAATGGCCAGCATCGTCTGGAAGATATTGAACGTCAGGGGTTGTTTATTCAACGAATGGACGATTCAGGTGAGTGGTTCTGCTTTCATCCTTTGTTTGCTTCATTTCTGCGTCAACGCTGCCAATGGGAAATGGCCGCCAAATTACCCGAATTGCATAGGGCCGCCGTGAAAGGCTGGCTGATGCAGGGATATCCGGGGGAGGCTATCCATCACGCCTTGGCTGCGGGAGATACCAGTCTGCTGCGGGATATTTTGCTGCAACATGCTTGGGAGCTGTTTAACCACAGCAAGCTTTCCCTATTGGGAGAGTGCATGAATGCCCTGCCGTATGAACAACTGTTGGAAAGCCCTCGTTTGGTACTGTTGCAAGCGTGGCTGGCACAAAGTCAGCATCGCTACTATGAGGTGAATGCGTTATTGAATCAGGCAGAGCAATCACTGAAACAGAAGCAAATTACCATCGAGCCGGAGTTGCTGGCAGAGTTTGATGCCCTGAGAGCCCAAGTGGCGATGAATGATGGGCGTCCGGCTGATGCTGATGCGTTGGCGGAAAAGGCACTGGCGGCTCTTCTGCCGGACAATCAATATGGCCGCATTGTGGCGATGTCAGTGAAAGGGGAAGTCTTGCATTGCAATGGTCAATTGGCCGATGCATTGGCATTAATGAAACAAACGGAGCAACTCGCCCGCCTTTGCCATGTTTATCACTATGCTTTATGGGCGTTGTTGCAACAAAGTGAAATTTTACTGGCGCAAGGTTATTTGCAGGCGGCTCATGACACCCAGACCCATGCTTTTGATTTAATACGGGAGCAGCATCTGGAGCAGTTACCGATGCATGAGTTCCTGTTGAGGATTCGCTCACAACTTTTGTGGTGTTGGGCTCGTATTGATGAGTCGGAAGAGGCAGCCCGCCTGGGGTTAGACGTGTTGGCTAATTATCAGCCACAACAGCAATTACAGTGTCTCACCCAATTGGCGAAATGTTCTTTGGTTCGGGGGGATATTGATAACGCCCGCCGTTATTTGACCCGTTGTGAAAATTTACTGAGTAATGGGCAATATCACCGTGATTGGCGGACGAATACGGACAAGTTGCGGGTTATTATTTGGCAGGCTTTGGAAGACAGCAGTGCGTTGTCTCAATGGCTGGCACAGGCAGAACGGCCAGAAAGTTTTTGTAATCACTTCAATCAAAATCAATGGCGAAATATTGCGCGAGCCAAAATCTTACTGGGTCAGTATGAGGAGGCGGGATCTATCTTGGAAAAATTGAATGAATATGCAAGAAGATTGGCATTGGTCAGCGATTTAAATCGTAATCTGTTGCTGTGTAATTTGCTTTACTGGCAGCTTGGACGCAAGGCACAGGCGCAGGATGTTTTGATGGAAGCCTTGAATTTGGCTAACCAAACAGGGTTTATCAGTCATTTTGTGATTGAAGGTGAGTTGATGGCTTTGCAACTGCGCCAGCTTATTCAACTCAATATCTTGCCTGAGATGGAACAGCACAGGGCTCAACGTATTCTCCGGGAAATCAACCGGCAGCACCGACATAAATTTGCCCATTTTGACGAAACCTTTGTAGAACAATTACTCACTCATCCTGATGTGCCTGAGCTTATCCGCAATAGTCCACTCACCCAACGTGAATGGCAGGTGTTGGGACTGATTTATTCTGGCTACAGTAACGATCAAATTGCGGCTGAATTAGATGTCGCCGCGACCACGATCAAAACCCATATCCGTAATTTGTATCAGAAAATGGGGATTACCCACCGACAGGATGCTATTCGTCAGGCTCAGAAATTAATGCAAATGATGGGATTGGGGGTTTAGGTATTATTTCTAAATGCGATTTATTTAGCATTTAATATAATTAATGAATATTAATAAACAAATATATGATTTTTCAAATATAAATTAAATTTTAAATTTGCTTAATATTTTTTATGGCATTGGGGTGATCGAAATAAAATTTTAATGTGCTTAATCTAGTCTCATCACAGTAGGTATGTTTTTCGTTGTGTATATAACTCTTTGTTTAATAAAACTCTTTGTTTAATATAACTAATAGTGGTGAGTAATATGGAAGGTAGAAACCATCTTGAAGGCATGCTTTCTCGCTTTATTGGTCAAGGCCCTTATTTGATCATTGATGGTGAAAAGTATATTGATGCGGCATCAGGTACGTTTAATTTGCCGCTCGGCTATACCAATGATCGGATTGCAGAAAAACTCAAACAACAGATTGATAGGTGTACCCATTTGAGTTCGGCTTATACACGTGAAATGTCACAATATATTTTGAGTAAATTAGTTAAACATGCACCTGAAGGCGTCGATCGTATCTGGCTGCGCGATGTTTCTGGATCGGGTGCGGTTGAATGCGCTATCCGTATAGCGCAAAAAGCGACGGGACGCTCAGGCGTTATTTCGCTCTTTCTTGCCCATCATGGGCAATCTCTTGCAACCGCTCAGATTTCGGGTAACGCATTCAGAATTAAAGATTTCCATATCAATATTGATGGATCGATAAAAATTCCTACGCCAGCCAGCGTCCTGTCAGGGCAACCACAACCGAGTGAAGATCAATTTGTCGATCTGGAGCAGTTTATTCAATTAGGTTCTAATGACAATCTTGCATGTCTGATTATTGAACCGATTCAGGGGAATGGCGGAAACACCGTTTTCCCGGTGTCTTTCTACCGCAAGATCAGGGAAATTTGCCGTCAGCATGGCATCATCATTATTGCGGATGAAGTCCAGACGGGTTTTGGCCGTACAGGGACGTTCTTCGCATCGACGGGGTATGCCAAAGAACTGGAGCCAGATATCATCGTTTTCGCCAAAGGGGCGGGTGGTATGGGCATTCCCACTGGGGGCGTATTGATGCGTCACTCACTGGATATATTGGAATCATTCGAACACTCCAGTACCTCTGGTGCCAATCCGCTCTCTTTGGTCGCCCTCAACGAAGTTATCGATATTATTGAAGATGATCACGTTTTGGAAAATGTGCAACAAAATGAAGCCTACTTGCGCGATGGTTTGCTGAAATTACAGCGTCAATATCCGGAGATCACGGGAGTGAGAGGTGTGGGGTATATGTATGGCTTCGACACCCCGACCCCAGATTTTGCCGCACAAGTGATTGCCGCTGCCAACCGCCACCACTTGATCGTGCGCGGTTCCCGCTATGGTAAAGGGAGGGCAATTAAAGTTCGCCCACCCCTGATTTGTACACAAGCACATTTGGCGGAAATTCTGCATAAACTGGATCTGACTTTCGCAGAATTAACGACTTCCGCGCAGGCACGTAAGGAGGCGGTATCATGCTAGCACTGAAATATCATCAAACGTGGGATGTTGAAATTCAGCCGGTTGAAGCCTTGTCTTGTATTGAACCCGATGATGTTGTTGTTGATATTGCCGTGTGTGGGATTTGTGGCACGGATGTGGGCATTATCACGGGGGCTTACCCTGTTGCAATTCCCGGCACCACGCTGGGTCATGAAACCACTGGCGTGGTATCTCAGGTTGGCTGCGGAGTGACTCAGTTTCAGGCCGGCGATCGTGTGGTCGTCAACCCGACTTACTTTTGTGGGCATTGCCGGATGTGCCAGACGGGAAGTCCCAATCATTGTGAGAGAAAACTGGGAACGGAAGCCGGGGTTTCCTATGACGGCGCGTTTGCAGGTCAATATTTGGCAAAGGAAAATTTGCTTATCAGGCTGGATGATCATGTCAGTATGGAGGAAGCCTCGCTGACTGAGCCACTCAGTTGCACCTTAACCGGGGTGGATAAGCTGGGGATCACCCATACGAATATTCGTGCGGCGGTGGCAGGGGCTGGCCCGATGGGGATGTTGTACATTTGGGCGCTGTATGAACGGGGCGTAAAAGCCTTTATGGTCGAAAAAAATGAGAGCCGCATTCAGTTTGCAAGCAATAATTTGCCGCCTGAATGCCCGCTGTATTCTGACTTTGATGAAGCACTGATGCAGGAATACGGTAATGCCTCGGCTCGGATTGATTTGTGCGTGGATACGACCGGGCAGTTGACTGAATATATTTTCGACCATCTGGCACCGGGTGGGAAGTTGCTGAATGTTGCCCTGAAAGACAAACAGGCCAATCTGGACATTATGAAAATTGCCGATAAAAGTCTTTCCGTGATAGGTTCCATTGATTCACTGAATAACAGTTTTGAACGTGCCTATGCCATGATCCGCGATGGTGTGATCCCGGTGAAGCGTTTTATCAGTCAGGTCTTTGATTTCAAGGATTATCAACAGGCTTTTCTGACAGTCGGTTGTGATATTGCATCGAAAACTCAAGTTCCTCTCACGACGCCAAACTGTAAGGTATTGATTCGTATTTCTGACCTAAAATAATGAATTGTTTTGAAGGACGATTTCGATGAATAGATGCAATGTGATTTTTGATATCGACGGCGTCATTGTCGATAGTGAGCAACTGCATTTTGACGTATTGCTTGATGTATTAGGTGATGTGGGAGAACAGGCACCGGTTCAACTCAGTGATATCCAACCTCAGCAATTGATCGGGCTGAGTCTGGCGGAAACGTTGGATGAGGTTGGCCTTCCTCCTTCAATGCAGCAAGGGATTAGCGAAAAAATTATTGCCCGTTATCAGGCAAAATTGTCCGCGCATTACTTGCGTCCGGGCATTACCGGCCTGATTGCGGCCTTGCAACAAAATGGGACTCAATTTGGGTTTGTTTCTACCGCGCCGCGTGATGTGTGTTTGGCAAACCTTGGCTTATTGGATCTCCATCAACCACCAGCCTTGATTTCTGGCGATGATGTGGAAAGAACGAAACCCTTCCCTGATCCTTATTTGGCTATGCTGAAATTGAAGAAGATGAATGTTCGGCAAACGTTGGTGATTGAAGATACTGATTTGGGGATTGCGGCAGCAAAACAGGCGGGTATTCCGTGGGTATATGCCTGGCCCCATGCTTTGTCGGTGGCAGAGCAGTATGGGCAGGCTTCCCGTATTATTGAGAGGTTAACCGATATTCCCCAGTTTTCAGGGATTAATATCGCGTGATGTCTTGTTGAAGAACGATATTGGGTGCCTTCCGTCAGAACAGGCGGAAGGCATTGTTTGAAGGCGGTAGGATTTAAAGAATAGGGTTTGAACGGTAGGGTTTGAAATATCTTGTTTAAAGGGTATGGCTTGGAGGAATTAAGTTGTCTGAAGAATATGCAGTCGCTTCAATAAAACCGCCTGTCATGGCAACGCGAATTTCGTTTTTTATTGCGGGATTCAGTATTGCGAGTTGGGCACCGCTGATCCCACTGGTAAAGGAACGACTTGGGCTGGATGATGGTTCAATGGGGTTGCTGATACTGGTGTTCGGTATTGGTTCTTTCATTATGATGCCAATTGCGGGTATGTTGGCGACCCGCTTTGGCTGCCGGAAAGTTTTTACCTTTTTTGCTTTGTTGGCTGTTTTGATATTGCCGGGGCTGAGTGTGTTCTCGACACCACTGACACTGGCTTGTGCCTTGTTTGTGTTCGGCATGGGCATCGGGGCGACAGACGTGGTGATCAATATCCATGCGGTCAATATTGAGAAAAGGGTGCATCAACCGATTATGTCGGGCTTTCACGCCTTGTTCAGTTTAGGGGGAATGGCGGGAGCCGGCACGGTCAGCTTATTGTTGTTTTTGGGGATCTCGCCGTTACACGTCACCATCGCCGTCGGGGTCTTCGTTATTCTGCTATTATTGCCAACATGGAATGGCATGTCGGATGACTCTGAAGCCGGGGACACGCCATTTTTTGCTTTGCCGCGTGGGATTGTGATCCTGATTGGCACGCTCTGTTTTGTCGTTTACTTAATGGAAGGTTCTATGCTGGATTGGAGCGGGATCTTGTTAAGTAGTGTGCATAACATGAGCACGCATCAGGCGGGTTTTGGCTATACGCTTTTTGCCATTACCATGACGGCGGGGCGGTTTTTGGGCGATAAAATCATTGCCGCATGTGGATATCAGCGTGTATTTTTGGGTAGCGCGATCTTGGGGACGTCAGGTTTTGTTCTGATCTATCTGGCATCCAGCCCGATTCAGTTGGGCATTTCGTTCCTGATGATAGGGGCAGGGTTATCCAACTTGGCACCGATGTTTTTCACCGCGTCAGGTCAGCAAAAAGTGATGCCTGATGCGTTAGCTGTTTCTGCCGTTTCTACGATGGGATATTCAGGGATTTTGCTAGGGCCGGCCATTATTGGCGGTTTGGCACATCAGGTAACGTTGCACGGTGCTTTTGCCTGTATTGCTTTGCTTTCCCTTTCATTATTAGCGGGATATGGTTTGATTAATCCTACCAGAAAATAACAGGGTAAATATTAATGAACTTGCAGCAATGTCATTGGTTGAATGAGCCTGCTTCATGGCGGTGTCAGGAGAATGAACTTCATGTCACGACGGATAAGAAAACCGATTTCTGGCGTGATACATGGTATGGGTTTCAGCGTCATAGTGGCCATGTATTTGGTGGTTATGTCAATGATTTTGAACTTGAAGACGGTTTTACTTTCCAGTTTTGTATCGAAGGCCAGTTTGAACAGTTATATGATCAGGCGGGTGTGATGTTATTGGTGGATGAGCAACATTGGCTAAAAGCCGGGCTTGAACATTCTGATGGGCAGGCCACGATCGGCAGTGTATTGACCAATGGGTGTTCTGACTGGGCGATGGGGATTTTCCCCGGTAATCCCGATAAGTTTTGGTTACGGCTGACCTACAGTGACGGGGCAATCAGGTTGCAGTATTCCACCGATGGCGTGACATGGCCGTTACTGAGATTGTCTCCTTTCACGATTGACCATCATCAACGTATCTTTGTCGGGGCGATGTGCTGTTCACCAGAGCGTGAAGGGTTACAGGTGAGGTTTTCAGATTTCAGCTTAACGTCATCGTTGAAAAAGCACCTGCATGATTTGAGTTAGTCATTAAATCTCCAGATGCAAGTTTGTTTTAACTTCATCTATCAATGATACGGATACTTTCGTTCTCTTTGGCTAACTTAGGCCAAAGAGAAACTGTTTGTAACTTCCCCGGCTGACGCTACTTACTGACCTTCTTTTTCTTAAAATAAGAGAAAATAAGGGCAGGTGATTCTGAGTAGGAAGTTACGGTTTTAAATGTATCAGTGGAGGTTAAACCGTAAATTTGTGTTCAATACTCCTGCTGGTTCGAGCGCGAACGTTTTCCGAGCTTAATTTGTATGCAATACAATCAAGTCTGGGGTGAATATCACTCAATTCGGTCTTGTTAAAATATCAGTCAGTGTTTTATTTGCTCAGTCCGTTCAAAAAACAGCCTTTAACGTTCTTACCCTGACCACATTACTCTTGGCTTGGCTCCCCGAAATAACCTTCATTAAATTCGATCTCGCCATTAAACTTGGAATTAGCGGTCTTGTCGTATATGCCACACAAATCTCTTTGATATTAAAATAAATAATAATATTTATAATATCCCTGTGTCAAAAATAATGGATTTTAATTATAACACTCAAAATCCTTTAAAAAGAATTTTGAAAATTATTGTGAATTCATTTTGCACTATTTAATCCATAACCTCATTTAATTTGGGGTGTCATTTTTATCCTTTATAAGGAAAATATTATGAGTTTTTTACCTAACAACTATTCGCCTATTGAGGTTTCTATTCCAGACGAGAATGGTAATCTTATACACTTTGAAGGAAATATCACTTCGACTATTCCTGGAATTGCTGCCCCTGAACTGAAAGATTTTATTGATGTACCAATTAACTGGGGATCGGATGCCATTTTTGACGATATGAAATTCGTTGATCTTCCTTTCGTAAATATTGGTGATTTTAATATAAAAATCGATTCCGTAAATCCTGACGAAATTATGAAAACTATTCCTGACTTTAATCAGGAGAAAAAATAAAAATTAGAAAATATTATTTCCGGGTTGGAAAAACAGCTTTCTGAAAATCCTCAAGTGGTGAAAAAAAGTTTGTAAAACATGACGTTGAGAGAGATTGTGGCATATCAGAGTTATGTCGCAGAATTTCAAAAAGCAAAATCTAACAATGCAGTGGTGGCAATGAATAAAGCACTTGCGGCTATTTTCGGTACACCGGAGGGATTAACACTACTCAATCCAGATGCCTTTCATTATAAAAAAACATACACGCAAGATTACGGTATTTTTAAAGATACATATATTATCGAGATAAGAAATAAGAAGGAATTAGATACATTATTGTCTGAGGCTAAGCAAATATGGGATAATGAATCTTTTCATTACAGTGTAAGTCCATCTAGGCAAGAGTCAATGAGGGAATACTACAATGCATATCGAAACGCTATCAGGAATACATTTTTGTATTACCATAACCTGAAAAATAAATTACGTGCAGGCATTGACCGAGAAGTAAAAAGAGTAAAACGCATCAACGAAGATCTGGAAAAATCCAGAACGGAAATGCATGATGCCTTTCATGACGGGCAGAACACAGCCATTCCGCCTGCAATAAAGCTTACAATTTTTGCCAAGATGCACCCAAAGGTGGCGCTCGAAATTGGCCATTATAGACAAGGTTCGACAAACATCAGTACTAACGCGGTTAGGTTTGCAACACAGGGCAAAGAAGAGCTAGGCGGATTTGCTGACCGGGAGGATGGCAATAGACAAGTCAATGCATTTCGCCATACCATCTGGCAAGGAACTCTGGCTGCCCGATATGGAGAAAAAATTGCTAAACACGTCGGGTATGCCAATGAAGTAAACCCGCGCATTGATCTGAATATCCGGCAATTTGCAACTCCCGACGAAGCGGATCAAACAGTTGATCTGCTTAATAATGAGATAGGTCGAAGGATTGGTCTAAACTCTAATACAACGTCTATGAAGGCATTGGCGTTTGCCACTTTGGAAATCTACCATAAAGAAGGCCTATACGTTGCCCTCAAAAATTCCAGTGGTTATGAAGTGGTAAAAGCAAAACTTGATGATCATCAATATAATTATATGAAATCTGTGTATGAAAAAGTGGATGAAAATGGAATGAAATAATCTCTTAGTATCTAATATCCCCGCTGCTTGTGGCGGGGTGTTTATTATGTGTAAATGAAAATAATAACAATTGATTACTATACTTAAAGCAACAATATGCGTATCATATAACAGTGTGTCAGGATTTTCAGAAAAATAATTATTCATCAGTGAGTTTTTACGGTAACCTAAGAAATAGGGTTGAAAATCTATGTTGCAAAGAGAAATTGAAGATGTCATTCAGGAATAAAAAATTACCTATTGCTCTAATAACATTTGCTGTGTTCTTCCTTATTTATTTTGTTTTTTTTTATAAATGGGATGTTAAAGAGGCGATTGCTTCTTATGGTGATGCTAATTGTCCAATGGATCAAGATTGTTTAGTGGATTTATATAAATTAACACCATTTCGCTGGGATCGTGCTTATGTTTTTCCCGTAGGGGCTGATAAGAATTTTATCGATGAGGCTATCGGTGTTCATTATCAGTTTGTTGATGTCGGGGTGAAGTATATTTTTATTAAAGACAATCATATTGTGTATTCTGAGGAATATTTCCCTGATCTGGATTATCGCGACAAAAATCAGGTGCTTCCTCATTTTGCAAGTTATTATCCCAAGGATAATGCTCCGATTTATTACTTTCTAACCAAAGAAAATAGTCAGTTAATTATAAAAAAATACCAGAGCCTATCGAGAAAACACAATCGTCTTTATGGGATTTCGCCTGCAAATGAAAATCAATCGGAAAAAAGTAATCCTTATAAAAAATAAGAGTTTTTTCTTGTAATTGTAGCGACTTTCAATCGAAAATAGTTCAAAATTCTGTCGAGTTTGTAACTATTTTTGTTTTATTGGTTTCTATAATGTGCATTAATGGCATTTTTTCCTATTACGCCCCTTTTTTTGCTCATTATGGAAAGATAGAAAGGTATGCCGCGGTTGCCGCATACCAAAAAGCGATCGACTTAAGCGCTATCGACCCAAATAGTGATCCCAATCTTTCCAAACGGGTTGCAAACCGGATTTGATTAGGGCTTCGGCGACCTGAAAAACGGGACGATTGTCGTGGGGCGCGAATTGCTCCAGCTCGTGATGCCCATCCGCATAACCACCGGGTTGGGTTTTTGAACCGGCACTGATGTTGTTGATAGCGAGCGGGACAACGTGATCACGGAAGTACGGTGATTCACGGGTGGAAAGGGAAAGCTCGACATCCGGTGCCAGCAGGCGGAATGCGCAAATCAGTTGTACCAGTTCGGCTTCATTCATTAAAGAAGCCGGGGCGATACCGCCGGCACAGGGGCGCAACCGAGGAAAAGAGATGGAGTAACGACTCTTCCAGAACTGTTTTTGCAGGAACAAGAGGTGTTCAGCCACCATATAGCAATCAGTGCGCCAATGGTGGGATAGCCCAATTAAGGCACCTAGCCCAATCTTGTCGATGCCCGCTCGCCCAAGGCGTTCCGGTGTTTCCAGCCGCCAGTGGAAATCCTGCTTTTTGCCTTTTAAATGATGTAATTGATAACTGGGTTGGTGGTAGGTTTCCTGATAGACCATCACGCCATCTAATCCCAAGGTTTTCAGCTCTGCGTATTCTTCTTGCGCCAGTGGCTGGACTTCCATTGAAACCGAACTGAAATGGCGGTGGATCAGGGGAAGAGAGCGACGAAAATAGTCCATGCCAACCTTGTTTTGGTGTTCCCCGGTGACCAGCAGAATATGCTCAAACCCCCGTTTTTTCAGCGCGAGGCATTCTGCTTCAATCTCCTGTTCATTGAGCGTTTTGCGCTTAATGTGATTACTCATGGAGAAACCACAATAAGTACAGTCATTGGCGCACAAATTGGAAAGATAGAGTGGGATAAAAAATCCCACGGTATTGCCAAAACGCTGGCGGGTGAGTTGTTGGGCACGCTGGGCGAGTGGCTCAAGGTAAGGCAGTGCAGCAGGGGAGAGCAAAGCCATAAAGTCATCCAGCGTCAAGCGATCGCGGTTTAGGGCATGTTCAATATCCTGTGATGTTTTACTGTTGATGCGCAGTGTGATGTCATCCCAATCCAGTTGTTGCCAGCGCTGGCTAAATGTGCGGTTTGGCGTCGTGCTTGTCATAGCGCCCCCAGAAAATCGGTCAGCGGGCTGGACGCCTCAGCATGGGATTTCTGGCTTGCCACACCCGCTTGATGTGCAAGTTCGCCGGCTTCAATGGCGGTTTTGAAGGCCTGAGCCATTTTAACCGGATTGCGGGCAACCGCGATGGCGGTATTGACCAGCACCGCATCAGCGCCCATTTCGATGGCTGCCAGCGCATGGCTGGGTGCGCCGATCCCGGCATCCACCACAACGGGCACGTTTGCTTGCTCAATGATGATTTGCAGAAAATCACGAGTCAGTAACCCCTTATTTGAGCCGATGGGCGCACCCAGTGGCATGACCGCAGCACAGCCGACCTCTTCCAACCGGCGGCACAGGACGGGATCAGCGCCACAATAGGGCAGAACGATAAATCCCTCTTTGACGAGCTGTTCCGCGCCTTTCAATGTTTCAATGGGATCGGGCAGCAGGTATTTGACATCGGGGTGGATCTCTAACTTAATCCAGTTGGTTCCCAGCGCTTCCCGTGCGAGGTGAGCGGCGAAGATGGCTTCCCCTGCGGTTTTAGCCCCGGAAGTATTGGGCAAGAGTTTGACACCCAACTGTTGCAGGGGGGCGAGGATCCCATCGTCATGGCCGTGGAGATCAATGCGTTTCATGGCCATGGTGACCAGTTGGCTGCCGGAAGCGCGGATCGCGTCAATCATTAATCCTGCATGAGCAAATTTGCCCGTTCCCGTAAACAGGCGGGATTGGAAGGTAACACCTGCAATTTTTAACATAAAATTAACCTCCGGCAATGGCCTGAAACAGCAAGATCGTGTCCCCGTCATTAATCTGCTGGGTATGCCACTCTGAGTGCGGAATAATGGTTTGATTGATAGCTAAAGCCGTACCTGACTGAGTGTGTTTTATGTGTTCCAGCCATTGTTGCACTGTCATGGGGGCACTCAGTGTCATGGGGTGATCGTTAACGATAATGTTCATACGACCTCTTTTCCTGACTGTTTTTTATCGGGTTGCCTGATAACGCCACAAATTGGGCACTGCGGGGAGCGGCCAAGCTGTAGTGTGCTCCAGCTTTGCTGTTTGCCATCAAACAGCCGGAGTTTTCCGTTTAAGGAAGAAGGAAGACCGGCCAGCATTTTTATGGCTTCCAAGGATTGCAGTGTCCCGATCACCCCAACGATCGGGCCTAAGATACCGGCCGTCCGGCAATTGCGTTGAGGCTCTTCCTGATGGGGATAGAGGCAGGCATAGCAACCGTGTTGGTAAGGGGGCGTCAATACCAGCAGTTGCCCACTAAAGCCGACGGCACTGCCGCTGATAAGGGGCGTGTTTTCGGCAATACAGGCCGCATTGATGGCATGGCGGGTGGCCATATTGTCGCAGCAATCCAGTACCAGATCGACGTGATTGACAACCCTCAGCAACGACTCGCGATCTTGCCGCCCGGTCAGCACCGTGATATTGATTTGCGGGTTCAGTTCAGCCAGTTGTTTTGCCGCTAGTGCGGCTTTATTGGCCGGAATATCGGTGGTGCGATAGAGAATCTGGCGTTGCAGATTTGAGATATGCAACTCGTCATCATCGGCCAGATAAAGGTGTCCCACGCCTGCCGCCGCGAGATAGAGCGCTGCCGGTGAACCTAATCCACCAAGGCCGACAATCAGCACCTTGCCGGCTTTTAATTTCTCCTGCCCTTCGGGGCCAACGTCCTCCAGCAATAACTGGCGGCTGTAACGCATAAATTCTTGATCGTTTAACATAAAAGCCCCCGAGCCTCTCCTTCACCTTTTCCTTCAACTAAATGAAGTAATCTGGCCGTTGCCTGCCGCCAGTCTTGCGCTTTTGTAATAGCACTGACCAGCGCCACGCCACCCACGCCCGTTGCCACGACATCAGCCACTTTCTCCAGCGAAATGCCGCCAATGGCGACGGTGGGATATTCCGCCGTGATCGCCACTTGCTGCTTCAGGGCATCAAGGCCCTGTGGTGATGAGGGCATCTCTTTCGTCGCGGTGGGAAAAATGTGCCCAAGGGCAATATAAGAGGGGCGCAGGGATTTTGCCCGCGCTAACTCTTGTGGGTCGTGGGTAGAAATACCCAACCGCAATCCGGCCTGCTGGATGGCATTGAGATCGGCGATATCCAGATCTTCCTGTCCCAAATGAACACCGTAGGCTTGATGCTTGATCGCCAGACGCCAATAATCGTTGATGAACAAACGGGCGTGATATTGGCGACCAAGTGCAATCGCAGACTGGATCTCCTGCTCTGCCTGTTCTTCTGTCTGGTCTTTGATGCGCAATTGCAGGGTGCTGACACCGGCGTCCAGTAACCGCTCAATCCACGTCAGGGAATCCACCACCGGATAAAGCCCCAGCCGGTGCACTGTCGGGGCGAAAGGGGCTAAGGGTCGCATTGGGATATCAGGCAGACTTTTTATGAGCCGGCTTTTCATGCGCCACCTCCTCTGCACTGTGATAAAGCTCGCTGCCACGGGAACGAAATGCGTCTGACATCTGCTCCATACCCGCTTCCTGTTCCAGTTTTGCCGCATAGTCACGCACGTCTTGGGTGATTTTCATTGAGCAGAACTTTGGCCCACACATGGAACAGAAGTGGGCGACTTTGCCTGATTCCTGCGGTAAGGCTTCATCGTGATAAGCGCGGGCGGTGTCAGGATCCAGCGCCAGATTGAATTGATCTTCCCAACGGAATTCAAAACGGGCTTTCGACATGGCATTGTCGCGGATTTGCGCCCCCGGATGGCCTTTGGCAAGGTCAGCGGCATGGGCTGCGATTTTGTAAGTAATCAGACCTTGTTTGACATCTTCTTTGTTAGGCAAACCGAGGTGCTCTTTGGGCGTGACATAACAGAGCATGGCACAGCCAAACCAGCCAATCATGGCGGCACCAATGCCGGAGGTGAAATGGTCATAACCCGGCGCGATATCGGTCGTCAGTGGCCCTAGGGTATAAAAGGGGGCTGCGTGGCAATGCTCCAGCTCTTCGGTCATATTGCGGCGGATCAGTTGCATGGGGATATGCCCCGGCCCTTCGATCATGACTTGAACATCGTATTCCCATGCGATCTGGGTCAATTCACCGAGCGTATGCAGTTCGGCAAATTGTGCTTCATCATTGGCATCCTGAATGGAGCCGGGACGCAATCCATCCCCCAAAGAGAGGGAAACGTCATAGGCAGCACAAATTTCACAGATTTCGCGGAAATGGGTGTAGAGAAAATTTTCCTGATGATGGGACAGGCACCATTTCGCCATGATTGAACCACCACGGGAAACAATGCCGGTCAGACGCTTGGCGGTCATCGGCACGTAACGCAGCAGTACACCGGCATGAATAGTGAAATAATCCACACCTTGCTCGGCCTGTTCCAGCAAGGTATCGCGAAACATTTCCCACGTCAGGTTTTCCGCTATGCCGTTAACTTTTTCCAGCGCTTGATAAATCGGTACGGTGCCAATGGGAACCGGGCTGTTGCGCAGTATCCATTCGCGGGTTTCGTGAATGTAACGCCCGGTGGAGAGATCCATCACGGTATCTGCGCCCCAGCGGGTAGACCAAATCAATTTTTCCACCTCTTCTTCAATGGACGAAGTGACGGAGGAGTTACCGATATTGGCATTCACTTTCACCAAGAAATTGCGGCCAATAATCATTGGCTCGGATTCAGGATGATTAATGTTGGCGGGAATAATCGCACGACCCGCGGCAACTTCTTGGCGAACAAATTCGGGAGTGATGTTTTCCGGTAAGTTTGCACCAAAATTTTGCCCGGCATGTTGCTGGCGCAAGACTTCACTGCGAATGCGTTCGCGTCCCATATTTTCACGCAGGGCGATAAATTCCATTTCCGGGGTGATGAGTCCTTGGCGCGCATAGTGTAATTGGGTAACACACTTGCCCGGTTTAGCGCTCAGTGGATGTGGGCGATGATGAAAGCGCAGGTGATCCAATCCGGCATCGGTAAGGCGTTGCTGGGTGAAGTCGGAACTGAGGACAGAAACAGGCTCGCTATCATTGCGTTCATCAATCCACGGTTGACGGATGGGATGTAATCCCCTTGTGACATCCAGTACGGCAGCCGGATCACCATAAGGGCCGGATGTGTCATAAACGGGAACCGGCTCGTTCTCTGTAAATTGGGGGTGCTCTTTTGTGCCGCCGATTAATGTGGGAGAAAGTTGGATCTCACGCATAGGCACTTGAATATCCTGACGTGAACCTGCAAGGTAAATGCGTTTTGAGTTGGGAAAAGTGACACCTTGAACGGCGTTGATAAATGCCTGTGCAGCATCTCTCTGAGCCTTACGCGGCCTTGCGGGATGGGCTTTTGGCGAGATATCCGCCGTTGGAATAATGGCATTAGAAATAACGATATCGTTGGACTTAGACATAGCAAATTCCTGACTGTGTTATCGCCTGTTTCATTGTTGATCAGGCTTAAGTTGAGAAAATTGCTTGTCTGGAGCTCGCAGGGAGTAATGGCTGGTGCTGGTGGGTATTTGACTTATATTACTCATACCGGCAGCGGGGTGATTACTCTTGTTCCCTTCGCGGGTATTAGCCCGATCAGGTTCTGCGGATCCCGAATAAACGGTCTCAGCCTGTGTCCATCGTGATATACGCTGAACGCTAGGCACTCCGACAAGAAAAAACACCCCAGAGTATAAAGGGGATTGTGAAAACTACAACCGAAAACTGTCACCTAAAACGACAATCTAAAACTGCAATCTCAAGCTACGATTTATTTTTACCTGTTTTCTTATAAAAACCAATGCAGTTGTTTCCAACCGTGTATTTCAGCTTCTGATTGCAGTTTATTATCGGCGTTAATGGTCACGACTTCGTCAGCAAATAAACACATTGGTAAGTCATTCATCGAATCCGTATAAAAGGAGATATGCTGTGATGATAAGTTCTGTTCGTCGAGCCATTGCTGCAAGCGGGCTACTTTGCCTTCACGGAAGGACGCCGTACCCTGGATTTCGCCGGTATAGCAACCCTCTTTCATCACCATATCAATGCCTATGGCGGTCGGTATACCCAATGCCACAGCGATTTTTTTGACCACGAAAGAAACAGTTGCGGAAATAATCAGGATTGGGATGTTCTGTTGTCGGTAAAGATCCAATTGTTCTTTGGCGGCGGGATAAAAAATCGGTTTGATTCTGGTTTCTACAAAATCGGTCAACCAGATATCGATTTGTTCAGCGGGAATGTGTTCGAGTGCCTGTAAACTGAATGCCAGATATTTCTGCATATCCAGTTTACCCGCACAATAATCAGACATCATTTTCTGATTTGCTTCTATAAAGCGAGGGTCGGTAATTATTCTTTTTTCCCATAGATATTCCGTCCATAGCCGGCCGGAATCCCCACAAATCAGCGTTTCATCCAGATCAAACACAGCGATTTGTTTTGACATTACTGTAACTCCTTTTAGGAAGGGTATTCAGAGGAATAGCATGTGTAACCGTGGTTAATATAACAAGATTGAAGACGAAATAAGATAAAAAGGCGTATGCTTTGCTTGTGTTGATTTTGGGCAGATGGATTTTGGGCATAATGGGAATAATCACATAACTCATGATGGGACAAATGATGCAACAAAAACTGGTAGGTACGGAACACGGCTGGTGGATTGTCAGTCTTGAAAATCGGGTTTGGCTACCACAGGGAGAGTTACCTTTAGGCACGGCTCACCAATGGGCATTGCAAGGCCATTTGGCGCAACCGATCGGCGAGTGGCTGGGAGAAACGGTCTGGTTGGTTCGGCAGAAAATGGCTTCTGATATGGCCTCTCCCCGTTTAATTGCTGATCGGGATGCTCAGTTATTTCAATTGGTCGGGCGGGGTGCCCAACTGGCTGAATTTTATCGTTCGCATCACTATTGTGGTTACTGTGGTCATGAGATGCAGCATAGCCCGCATGAATGGGCCTGTTTGTGCGACCATTGCCATGAACGTTACTATCCACAAATTGCCCCCAGCATTATTGTCGGCATCCGCCGCGATGACCATATTTTGCTGGCACAGCATCAGCGCCACCGCAATGGTGTCCATACTGTGCTTGCCGGATTTGTTGAAGTGGGGGAAACGCTGGAGGAGGCGGTGCATCGTGAAGTGATGGAAGAGAGCGGCATTAAGATCCGTAACCTGCGTTATGTCGCTTCCCAACCGTGGCCTTTCCCCAATTCATTGATGACCGGCTTTCTGGCCGATTATGAGAGCGGCGAAATCAATATTGACCCCGTTGAACTGATCAGTGCCGATTGGCATCGTTATGATAACCTGCCCTTGATCCCACCCCCGGATACGATTGCCCGCCGTTTAATTGAAGATACGGTGGCGTTATGTCGTGGCTAGTCCTGCCACGACCGTATTAAGCATGAGAGTGACCCATATCAGAACGGGTCACTCTCAATCTTTCAGGGAATACACCTTATTGTTTTTGTTCCTTTAAGCCCCGGTGTTTCAGCAGAGACTCAATACTCGGCGGCTTACCGCGCCAGTTGATATACAGCTTTTCCAAGTCTTCACTATTACCCCGTGACAACACCTTATCGCGGAAAAGTTGGCCATTCTCTGGCGTCAGGCCCCCATGTTCGGTAAACCAGTCAAAAGCATCGTCTGCCAGCATTTCCGTCCACAGGTAAGCATAATAACCGGCCGCATAACCTCCACCCCAAATGTGGTTGAAGTAGCTGGAGCGATAGCGTGGCGGCACGTAGCTGAGATGGATGTTGTCTTGTTGCAAAGCTGCGGCTTCAAACTTATCCACGTCCTGTTGTGGCTGATCAGCGGCCAGCATATGCCAGTGCATATCCAACAACGCGGCTGACAATAGCTCGGTCATGCTATAACCCTTGTTGAATTTGTCCGCTTTGTTGATCTTATCCACCAATGCTTGTGGCATGGCTTCACCGGTTTGGTAATGCCTGGCGTAATGGGCAAACACCTTGGGATCACGCGCCCAATACTCATTAAATTGTGATGGAAATTCCACAAAATCACGGGCGGTATTGGTACCGGACAGGCTCGGATATTCCTGAGTGGCAAACATGCCGTGCAAGGCATGGCCAAACTCATGGAACAGGGCGATCACGTTATCATACGACAAGAGTGCGGGTTGGCCCGGCGCCGGTTTGGTAAAGTTGGCGACGTTGTAAATCACCGGCTTGGTGCCGAAGCGCTTTGACTGATCGACAAAATTACTCATCCAGGCGCCACCTCGTTTGTTGTCGCGCTTAAAGTAATCGGTATAAAACAACGCCAATGGCTGCCCGTTTTTATCGAAAACTTCATACACGTGGACGTCGGGATGATAAACCGGAATATCATTGCGTTCTTTAAAGGTAATGCCATACAGCAGATTGGCCGTATAGAACACACCATTTTTCAGGACGTTATTCAGTTCGAAATACGGTTTAATCTGTGATTCATCCAAATCATATTTTGCTTTGCGTACCTGCTCGGCATAAAACGGCCAATCCCAGGCTTCCAGTTTGAAGCCCCCTTTTTGCTGGTCAATCACCGCCTGAATATCTTTGGCTTCGCGTTCAGCGCGTGCAGTGGCCGACGGTACGATGTCACGCAAAAATTTCAAGGCGGCTTTAGGCGTTTTTGCCATCTGATCTTGCAGTTTCCACGAGGCATAATCCGGGAAACCCAGCAGTTTAGCTTTCTCAGCACGGATCTTCGCTAACCGCGCCAAGGTTTGACGTGTGTCATTATCGTCGCCTTTTTCGGCTCGGTTCCACGATGCCTCAAATAACGCCTGACGTGTATCGCGATCTTTCAGAGCTTGCAGACTCGGTTGTTGGGTGGTGTTTTGCAATACCAACAGCCATTGCTTATCGAGTTTACGCTCACTGGCGGCCTGCGCTGCCGCCGCCATTTCGCCAGCGGACAATCCGTCCAGTTTGGCCTTATCTTGAATTTTCAACGCGCCATTTTTGGTTGCCGCCAGCAATTTGTTGGTAAACTGAGTACTGAGTGTTGCGGCTTCCTGATTCAACACTTTTAACTTGGCCTTATCTGCATCAGACAGGTTCGCCCCTGCTAACTCGAAGTTTTGATAAGTGATTTCCACCAACCGGAGCGATTCCGGATCCAGATTCAGCGCCCCGCGTTGCTGGTAAACGGCTTTGATACGGTTAAACAGTTTACTGTTCAGCATAATCTCATCATTTATCGCTGCCAGTTTTGGTGAAATTTCTTCATCCAGCTTTTGCAATCCGTCAGTGCTATTTGCTGATGCCATCGCCCCAAATACGTTCATCACCCGTGTCAATATTGCGCCTGATTTCTCCAGAGCGACAAAGGTGTTTTCAACGTCAGGCGGAGCGGGATTATTGGCGATCTCCTCTACCTCTTTCAGTTTCTGTTTAATACCGGCAGTTATCGCAGGTGCATAGTCGGTTTCTTTTATCTTATTGAATGGAGGTGCCTGAAACGGGAGTACGCTCGGATAGAAGAACGGATTTTTGTGCTGGTATTGCTGTGGATTAGCTTTATCGTTCACATTCACCTCCTTTACCTGATCACGTGATATGTTCGTATGATCAGATCCCAGTTTATTTTCTGCGGCCTGTACCTGAGTGCCTAGTGCCAAGCCAATAGCCAGTACTAAAGTGGATAAACGCATCAATCGAAACTCCTTCTTGTAGCGACGTTGTCATTCAAGTTGCAGCGTTGTTGGCTGCGCTCGTTCATCCCAGTCACATGGTTTATGCGCCTGTGGAACCATTCCCCTGCCTTCGCAAAACATATGCGCAACATTAATGTAACATGATGGGAGCGGAGGGCCAGTGTGCATAGCCTTTGTCTTGGGTTTTGTGATTCTGTCCGTATTTTTTTATCTGATGTTGTTTGTTATGGCGGAATGGGTTTATTTGTTGACTGTCACGACGGAAGTTCGGCTTTCGACGTGTTATCATGCGAGCGCTTTTTGTTGATAATCAAGGGAGCTTGTCATGAATGAGTTGAAAAACGACCGCTATCTGCGTGCCTTATTGCGTCAGCCTGTCGATATCACACCGGTCTGGATGATGCGTCAGGCAGGTCGATATTTACCCGAATATAAAGCGACACGTCAGGAGGCGGGAGATTTCATCTCGTTATGCAAAAACACGGAATTGGCTTGTGAAGTCACTCTCCAGCCTTTGCGCCGTTTTCCCCTGGATGCCGCTATCCTGTTTTCCGATATTTTGACGATCCCTGATGCGATGGGATTGGGGCTTTACTTCGAAACGGGGGAAGGGCCACGTTTTCATTCTCCGATCCAGAATTCTGCTGATGTAGAAAAATTACCTGTGCCCGATCCCGAACTGGAATTGGGCTATGTGATGGATGCAGTACGTGCTATTCGCAAGGCACTGGCAGGGCAAGTTCCTTTGATCGGTTTTTCGGGTAGCCCGTGGACATTGGCAACTTATATGGTTGAGGGCGGAAGCAGCAAGGCTTTCACCAAAATTAAAGCCATGATGTATACAGAGCCTGCGGCATTGCATAGGTTACTGGATAAATTGGCAAACAGCGTTATTCTATATTTGAACGCGCAGATAAAAGCGGGTGCCCAGTCTGTCATGATTTTCGATACTTGGGGTGGCGTTTTGTCCCATCGCGATTATCTGGCATTTTCCCTGCAATACATGCACAAAATCGTGGATGGATTGATCCGTGAACATGAAGGGCGTCGTGTGCCTGTGACCCTGTTCACCAAAGGGGGAGGGCAGTGGCTTGAGGCGATGGCAGCAACAGGTTGTGATGCGCTGGGTTTGGATTGGACAACGAATATGGCGGATGCGCGTCGGCGGGTTGGCGATAAGGTCGCTTTGCAGGGCAATATGGACCCCTCCATGTTATATGCCCAGCCGGCTCGAATTGAAGAAGAAGTTTCGACAATTTTACAAGATTTTGGTGTGGGTAACGGGCATGTTTTCAATTTGGGGCATGGCATTCATCAGGATGTTCCGCCGGAGCACGCAGGTGCATTCGTCGAAGCAGTACACCGGCTTTCAGTAAAATACCATCAATGATCCTATGATTGATACCAAGGCATTGCGTCAGGAACAGAGAGAGAAGTCACGGCAGGTTATCCGCCATGATGCTTTTTCTGCCTCTTTTACGCCCGATTTTACGCCAAAGTTCATTGCGGGCGCTGATGTTGGGTTTGAACAAAACGGTACGGTGACGCGTGCCGCCATGGTGGTTTTGCAGTATCCCTCATTGGAAGTGGCCGAATACCAAATTACCAGGATTGATACGCTGCTTCCCTATATCCCCGGTTTACTTTCATTTCGTGAATATCCTGCATTGATGGCTGCATGGCAAAAATTAAGCCTGAGGCCTGATTTGGTGATGGTGGATGGTCAGGGCATTGCCCATCCCCGGCGTTTTGGTATTGCCAGTCATTTTGGGCTATTAGCCGATGTTCCCACTATTGGGGTGGCGAAAAGCCGTTTGTGTGGTGAACATGCACAAGTAGGTGATATTCAGGGAAATCGTCAGCCGTTGCTGGATCACGGCGAGCAGGTCGGTGTTGTATTGAGAAGCAAAAAAAGATGTAATCCTCTCTATATTTCCCTCGGACATCGGGTCAGTACTGACAGTGCTGTATTTTGGGTTGAGCAGTGTCTGAGGGGATATAAACTACCTGAACCGACCCGTTGGGCGGATGGGATTGCCTCAAATAGACTGTTTTTTAGGCAAACAATGCAGAAAAATCTATAATTGTGGCGGAAAAGTGTGGATATTCTTGATTTTCAGGTAAACTTCGACGCAAATTAGGCATCATGAGTAACGACCAATGTTAAGAAACCCGATTCACCTGAGGTTGGAGAAACTCGAAAGTTGGCAACATTTGACTTTTATGGCTAGTCTATGTGAGCGGATGTATCCAAATTATCAGGTATTTTGTCTCCAGAGCGGGTTTGCAGACCCTGCACAATATCGCCGCATTATGGATCTCGTGTGGGAAATTTTGGTCGTTAAAGATGCAAAAGTGAATTTTGATAATCAGCTGGAAAAATTGGAAGCCATTATCCCATCATCAGAAGATTATGATATTTATGGTGTGTATCCAGCGATTGATGCATGCATTGCATTGGGTGAAGTCGTTCATTCTCGTTTGAGTGGCTCGACGTTAGAACATGCAATAGCCGTCAGTGAAATATCCATCCGGACTGTTGCTATGCTGGAAATGACGCAAGCCAGTCGAGAAATGACCGAGGATGAATTAACAGTATTACCGGCCATTGAGGAAGAATGGGATATTCAATGGGAGATTTACCGTTTGTTGGCAGATTGCGAAGAACGGGACATCGAATTAATTAAAGGATTAAAGGCTGATCTCCGTGAAGCGGGGGTGAGCAATATCGGCATAAATTTGGAGCAGTAACTCATAAAACGTGACTTAGTGCTTGATTTGCCGTATTTAAAAGGCTTCACATTTGCCCTCACTCTGTTCTACATTGGAGGGCGAAAAGAAGTGGCTATCGGTGCGTGTATGCAGGGGTGCTGTCAAATCGGCATATCCGTCGCACTCGATGCTTTGCAAACGATAAACACACTGTAAGGATAATCTATGAATAAGACTGAATTGGTTGATGCAATTGCAGCAGGTGCAGACCTGACTAAAACTCAGGCTAAAGCGGCGCTGGAGTCAACTTTGAACGCAATCACTGAATCGCTGAAAAATGGTGATGCAGTGCAGTTGGTAGGCTTTGGTACTTTCAAAGTTAACCACCGTGCAGAACGTACTGGTCGTAACCCACAAACTGGTAACGAAATTAAAATCGCAGCAGCAAACGTACCTGCTTTCTCCGCTGGTAAGGCACTGAAAGACGCAGTTAAGTAATCGAATTGCGAAAAAAAATAAGAGGGGAAAATAAACCCCTTTTGTTGATTCTACAGGGGCTGTTAGCATTAGGGTTCGTCTCTTTGCTCAGCGCCTGTTCGATTCAGCCCAACCCCCCCCTTTTCAGCGCCAGTGGTTTTGTCACTGACAGCGGTGTTATCCGTTTATGGCGTTTGGATGACCAAAACAGTCAGCCTCAGGTTATCATGAGTGTTTACAGTCCTTACTATGATAACGCTTACAACGATACCTCTTACAACGACACTTCTTATAACGATACTTCTTATCACGATAAAAGCAGCCGTAATAAAGACACCATTGTGACTTTTTACGAATATCGTCATGGCAGCTTGTGGCAAATCCGTCGCAATGTGTTCGATAATCCGCCAATCGTAGAAACATTACGTATCGCCCAAGATAACGCTGTCATTTTTAAACTGCGGCAATTGCAAAAGCGTAATGAACCGCTATCCGATGATGATGTGGATCGTCTGAAATCTGATGCCACGCAGATAGAAAAAACCAGTGACGCTTTAATTGCCGATAAGGTGAAGTTATTACAAGGACATTGGCAGGATGGGCGAGTGACCACCTGTTCAGGAACACAATTAGCGATTGAATTTGGGCTTCATGCTCAAAAGTGGCTCGAAGAAAGGCGAAATAACAGCGCTGGTTTATTAACGATTGCATGGCTGAATTCGCCCGCAGGAAATAAGCTGTTGTTGGTCGCGAATGATGATTTTTGTCGTTGGGAACCGACGAAAGATAAGCTGTAATTCTGTCACTTTCGTCGGTTTAGATTGAGCTTTTTCGTGATCTATTTCAAACGGGCGATTGCTCGGTAGCCGATATCTTTACGATAAAAACACCCTGCCCAATTGATTTGCCTGGCTCTCAGGTACGCTTTTTTTTGCGCATCAGCAATATCACAACCTAAGGCAGTCACACATAAAACACGTCCACCCGCAGTAATGACACTTTCATCCTTAAAAGCCGTTCCGGCATGAAAGACTTTTTCATCGATGTCTGATTCATCAGCATCTGATTTCTGCACTAGCCCACTGATAACGTCACCTTTGGCATAATTGGCCGGATAACCGCCTGCTGCCAGCACGACGCCCAAGGCAGGACGGTCGTCCCATGCCGACGTTTTTTCGCCTAACTGGCCTTTGGCTCCGGCAAGGCACAGTTCGACCAAATCAGAGCGTAACCGCATCATGATAGGTTGAGTTTCAGGATCACCAAATCGACAGTTAAATTCGATCACTTTCGGCTCGGCCTGTTTATCAATCATCAATCCTGCATAAAGAAAACCCACGTAGGTATGACCTTCGGCGGCCATTCCTGCCACGGTAGGGTAAATGATTTTTTCCATCACTCGCTGGTGGATCTCATCCGTGACGACCGGTGCGGGTGAATAAGCGCCCATTCCTCCGGTATTCGGCCCGGTATCGCCATCACCTACACGTTTGTGATCTTGGCTGGTTGCCATAGGCACCACATTCTTGCCATCCACCATGACAATAAAACTGGCTTCTTCCCCTGCCAGAAACTCTTCAATGACAATACGATGCCCTGCATTACCAAACGCATTACCCGCCAGCATATCTTTGACGGCGCTTTGGGCTTCTTCCATCGTTGTGGCAACCACGACACCTTTACCGGCCGCCAGACCATCGGCTTTAATCACGATGGGTGCGCCCATTTTTTCCAAATAAGCCAGGGCTGGTTCAATTTCGGTGAAATTTTGATAGGCCGCTGTGGGGATATGATGGCGAGCCAGGAAATCTTTGGTGAACGCTTTGGAACCTTCCAGTTGGGCAGCCGCTTTTGTCGGGCCGAAAATAGTTAACCCTGCCTGCTGGAAAGCATCAACCACACCGATAACCAATGGTGCTTCTGGCCCGACAATGGTCAGGCCAATATCATGATTTTTGGCAAATGCCAGTAATCCTTCAATATCTGTCGCGGCAATATCCACATTTTCTAAATTAGCTTCCAACGCAGTGCCCGCATTACCCGGTGCAACATAAACCTGATTTGCCAGGGGTGATTGTGCCGCTTTCCAGGCTAAGGCATGTTCTCTTCCGCCACTGCCAATAATCAAGATGTTCATTTGAGGCTCCTATTAATAAGGCATAATCATGGGGCATAAGTGGTTAATGGCGAAAATGGCGCATACCTGTGAAGATCATGGCAATGCCGTGTTCATCGGCAGCCGCAATCACTTCATTATCACGGATGGAACCACCGGGTTGGATAATACAGCTCACGCCCACTGCGGCGGCGGCATCAATTCCATCGCGGAAGGGGAAGAAAGCATCGGAAGCCATGACGCATCCCTGAACGTCCAAACCCTCATCTGCGGCTTTAATACCGGCGATTTTGGCAGAGTAAACACGGCTCATTTGGCCGGCACCAATACCCATTGTCATATTTTCTTTGGCATAAACAATGGCATTGGATTTGACGAACTTAGCAACTTTCCAGCAGAACAGGGCATCTTGCCTCTCTTGTTCCGTTGGCTGGCGCTTGGATACCACAACCAGTTCACTTTCTTTTACCATACCCAAATCGCGATCTTGTACCAGCAAACCCCCATTGACACGTTTGAAATCTAAGTTGGCAACCGGCGAATGCCATTCACCGCACGCCAACACACGGACATTTTGTTTGGTTGCCAGAATGGGCAGCGCGGCTTCATTAATAGAAGGCGCAATGATGACCTCAACAAATTGGCGTTCAATGATCGCCTGTGCAGTCTTGGCATCGAGTTCACGATTAAACGCAATGATGCCACCAAAGGCGGAGGTCGGATCGGTCTTAAAGGCACGGTCATAGGCGGTATGGATGTCAGCATCCATCGCAACACCACAAGGGTTGGCGTGTTTGACAATAACGCAAGCAGGTTCAGCGAAGTTTTTTACACATTCCAGTGCCGCATCGGTATCCGCGATATTGTTATAAGAGAGTGCCTTGCCTTGTAACTGCGTTGCCGTGGAAATCGAAGCCTCCGCGATTTGGCCTTCTATTGCTTCTATATAGAAAGCCGCGTCTTGATGGCTGTTTTCACCATAACGCATATCCTGCTTTTTGATGAAATTCAGATTCAGTGTGCGAGGGAAACGTCCTGATGGCTGATCAGTCTCACCATAATATGGCGGAACCAACTTGCCAAAGTAATTGGCAATCATGCTGTCGTAACTGGCGGTATGCTCGAATGCTTTGATGGCTAAGTTAAAGCGGGTGGACTGCGTCAGTGAATTTTGGTGGTTATCCATCTCCCCAATAATTTTGTCGTAATCTTGGCTATTTACCACAATCGCCACATCTTTGTGGTTCTTGGCCGCAGAGCGAACCATTGTTGGACCACCGATATCAATATTCTCTACCGCATCTTCCAGAGAGCAATTTGGTTTTGCCACGGTTTGGGCAAAGGGATAAAGATTAACGACCACCATATCAATCGGTGAAATCTGGTGTTGTGCCATCACTTCATCATCCTGCCCGCGCCGACCCAAAATGCCACCATGAACTTTAGGGTGAAGTGTTTTGACACGCCCATCCATCATTTCAGGGAAGCCTGTATAGTCAGAAACCTCGGTGACATTCAATCCTGCTTCCGCCAGCAGACGAGCAGTACCTCCCGTTGAAAGCAGTTCGACACCGCGATTGGATAAGGCTTTGGCAAACTCAACAACCCCCGCTTTGTCAGAAACACTCAGCAGGGCACGACGGATTGGACGAAGCTGTTGCATTGGTGTGATCCCTTGAATTTCATAAAACCAGAATGTGTTATTGGGAAAAATCCACTCATTTGATAGAAAAAATGGTTTCTGCCATAACATTTCAAAACAATCTGAAAAAACACTGGGTGATTTTTACTTCGCAGATTGTAACGAAAACGTTTGCGTGATGCTCGATAAATTTTATCAAAATATCGATATGTGGATAAATCTGTGTATATATCGGTATAAAGCGGCATTTTGCTGTGTAATGCAGCAAACG
>NZ_JAQRFK010000026.1 GCF_028598745.1 Xenorhabdus sp. IM139775 | reverse complement strand
GCCAGTTGGAGTGGTTACCGCCTTACAGCCCAGATTTAAATCCTATCGAACATAAATGGGCTGGAGCAAAAGCCACAAGAAGGCGAGAAAGATGCTCTATTGATGAATTATTCAAAGAACACGTGAATTATGTCTAATTATATTGATTCTGCTATAAGCAGAAAGATCCTAAAACACGTTTACAAGAATATTTGCAAGGGCGTCATTTGCCGTTGCCTACATATCTGGTTGTTCAGGTTCGTGGGGAAGCACACGATCAGGAATTTACCATTCACTGTCAGGTCAGTGGATTTGAACAACCTGTCAGAGGAATCGGTTCCAGTCGCCGCAAGGCAGAGCAGGCGGCTGCGGAACAAGCATTAAAACAATTGGAGCTTGAATGAGCGAAGAAAAAAACTATTGCGGATTTGTTGCAATAGTCGGTCGGCCCAACGTCGGTAAATCAACGTTATTGAATCAGTTATTGGGTCAGAAAGTATCCATCACTTCCCGTAAACCTCAAACGACGCGGCACCGCATCATGGGGATCCAGACGGAAGGGGCTTACCAAGTCATCTATGTTGATACACCGGGCCTTCATATTGAAGAAAAACGGGCCATCAACCGGTTGATGAACCGTGCGGCGAGCAGCTCTATTGGTGATGTCGAGCTGGTTGTTTTTGTTGTGGAAGGTACGCACTGGACACCCGATGATGAAATGGTGGTGAATAAGTTGCGTCATTTACGTTGTCCGGTCTTACTGGCTATCAATAAAGTGGACAATGTGACAGATAAAACCCTTCTTCTGCCACATATCGGCTTTCTCAGCCAACAGATGAATTTTATCGATGTTGTGCCGATGAGTGCGGAAAAAGGCATGAATGTTGATACCATTGCCAAAATAGCGCGTGATCATATCCCTCAGGCGGCACACCACTTCCCTGAAGATTACATTACTGATCGCTCACAGCGTTTTATGGCATCAGAAATCATCCGTGAAAAACTCATGCGTTTCTTGGGTGAGGAACTGCCCTATTCCGTGACCGTGGAAATTGAGCAATTTGTTACCAATGAACGTGGGGGTTATACGATCCACGGTTTGATTCTGGTCGAGCGTGACGGCCAGAAGAAAATGGTTATTGGTAATAAAGGCAGCAAAATCAAGACCATTGGTATAGAAGCCCGTCAGGATATGGAAAAGATGTTTGATATGAAAGTCCACTTGGAATTGTGGGTAAAAGTAAAATCAGGCTGGGCTGATGATGAACGGGCGCTACGTAGCCTCGGTTATATTGACGACTTATAAGGCTGATGAGTGGACGGCTGGCAAAGAGCTTTCGTGCTTCATGGGCGCCCTTACAGTGAAACCAGCTTATTACTGGATTTTTTTACTGAAAACGAAGGGCGGGTACGTGTCTTAGCAAAAGGGGCACGCAGCCGTCGCTCCAATCTAAAAGGTTGTTTGCAACCGTTCACCCCGCTGCTCATTCGTTGGAGTGGGCGTGGGGAAATCAAGACACTCAGGGAGGCAGAGCCTGTCTCATTGGCTCTCCCCTTAACGGGAAGTGTGCTCTACAGCGGTTTATACGTGAATGAATTGTTGTCCAGAGTCCTTGAACAAGGAACGGCATATCCCGCACTTTTTTTTGATTACCTCCAATGTTTACAATCCCTTGCGGCGAGTGAATACACACCAGAAAGTGCATTGCGTCGTTTTGAATTAGCGCTACTCACCAATATGGGATACGGTGTAGATTATCTTCACTGTGCCGGAAGTGGTGAGCCGGTATCGGATACCATGACTTACCGTTATCGCGAAGAAAAAGGATTTATCGCCAGCTTGGTGGTGGATCACTACAGCTTTACGGGTGATGAACTAAAGGCATTGGCCATTAGCGAATTTCCTGATCCGGCCACCCTGAAAGCGGCGAAGCGTTTTACTCGCATTGCGTTAAAACCTTATTTGGGCGGGAAGCCATTAAAAAGCCGTGAACTCTTTCGCCAATTCGTGCGTAAAAAAACTGATCATCCCGACAAGAAAAATGAAAACTAAAGTAAGCCACTTTTTCATGGTAAATTTTTCATGATGAAAAGGGTACACTTTATTGAATCTTATATTATTGCAGGAGCTAAAAATGGCTGAGGTATTGTTAGGTATCAACATTGATCACATTGCAACCTTACGTAATGCCCGTGGGACGCAATATCCCGATCCCGTTCAGGCTGCATTTGTTGCAGAACAAGCGGGTGCTGATGGTATAACGATTCACCTGCGTGAAGATCGCCGCCATATTATTGACCGGGATGTTCAATTATTAGAAAAAACCATTCAAACCCGCATGAACCTTGAAATGGCGGTAACCGACGAAATGGTGGGGATTGCTGGTCAAATCAGGCCAGCTTTCTGCTGCTTAGTGCCTGAAAAACGTCAAGAGGTCACAACCGAAGGCGGACTGGATGTGTTTGGGCAAAAAGAGCACATTGCTGCGGCGGTTAAGACTTTATCGGCCGCGGGAATTCAGGTGTCTTTGTTCATTGATGCGGATCACCAACAAATTGATGCTGCTGTCGAAGTTGGTGCGCCATTTATTGAGATCCACACTGGTGCGTATGCAGATGCAGAAAATGAGATACAGCAGGAAAAAGAATTTCAGCGTATCAAAGAAGCGGCAACCTACGCGGCAGCCAAAGGCCTTAAGGTCAATGCCGGTCATGGTTTGACCTATCACAATGTACAACGTATTGCCGCCTTACCTGAAATTTATGAATTGAATATAGGGCACGCCATTATTGGCCGTGCGGTATTCAGTGGCTTATCTGCGGCGGTGGCCGATATGAAAACGTTGTTGCGGGAAGCACGCCGTTAATGGCCATTATTGGATTAGGCACAGATATTGTTGAAATATCCCGTATTGAAGACATTGTCGGGCGTTCAGGCGAACGTCTGGCAAGGCGTATTCTGAGTGACGGAGAGTGGCAACAATATCAACAGCATAACCAGCCTGTCCGCTTTTTGGCAAAACGCTTCGCCGTCAAGGAAGCGGCAGCCAAAGCGCTTGGAACCGGCATTCGCAATGGACTGGCCTTTAATCAATTTGAAGTGATGAATGATCCACTGGGAAAACCCACGTTGAAACTCCATGGAGAGGCTGAAATGCTGGCTAACAAACTGAATGTAAAATCCATCCATGTCACACTGGCAGACGAACGGCGTTATGCCTGTGCGACCGTGATACTGGAAAATTGAATTCAGATCTTATCAGCATGATGCAGGAGCACAAATTTATCCCATAACTGCTCTTCGGTTTCCTGATGGTTAGGATCAAGGATAATGGTATTTGTGATCGGGCAGACAGATTGGCAAGTTGGCTTTTCGTAATGCCCGACGCACTCGGTACAGCGTTCAGGCTCAATTTCGTAGATCTCAGTGCCCATTGTGATAGCCTGATTAGGGCATTCGGGTTCACACATATCACAATTAATGCAGCGTTTAGTAATTAATAATGCCATTTCAACCCCTTACATAAATTTTAAATTAAAATCAGTCATTTATAGGTAATTCCAAGCTACCCCTTTCGCTCATATACTGACGCTTTATCCAGTATACATTACCTTCAAAAACCATATTCCGTAACACAAAAACGCAACACATAGCTATTTTTAGTGTCTAAAATAGGGTAGTGTGTGTCACTACTACCTCAACGTTTTGATATTACGGAGTTTACAATGGAAAACATAGTAGCACAAACGCATAACCTCTCGGAAAACGATGCATATTTAAGCGCTTTGGCGAGTTGGGAGGCTTGCAAGCCTCCGTACACAGGCTCACACATGAGAGTTTGTGCTACGGCCGTAAAAACCATATTAAAACATCTAGGTAAGCCACGTCGATCTAAGTACGAAAAAGAAAACTACTTAAGGCTAGATTTTAGCAAGGCTGGAAAAGTTACTATCTATGCCGAATACCCTAAGAGCATGGGTTTAAAAGGCAGGAAATTGGGAGAGTGGCCTGAACTGACGCTACCGATAGCCCGTGAGAAAGCGCAGGAATTAGCGCAGGACGGGTTAACCGCGGAATCAGTACCCCAGCTTTTAGATGCCTACGAAAATGATTTACAGGCGAAGGTCGAGCGTAAGAAACTTGGAGAGCATAGCTTTTATACGTATCGATGCCGAATAAAACAATTGCGTGAATCGTTCGAACAGCGCGAGGTTTTTAGTGATGTTACGTATCCGCGGTTGATTGCCGTTCTCGATTCATGGATCGAAACAAAATCCAACAACCAGGCGTTTGAACTATTCGCGGAGTTGCGTAGATTTTGGAAATTTGCCGCGCCATTACATTGCGGCGGCCGGAATATTGCCGCCAGTATTCCTGATGACTATATTTCATCTCGTGTACAGCGGCCAACCCCTACCCGAAGATTTACGGATATAGAGTCTATTGCTCAACTATGGATTAATGTTGCGGCGTGCACTTCCGTTCATCAAAAAAATGCTATTCGCTATATGATACTGACTGGCGTTAGGCCGATCAACGTATCTAATCTGCGCTGGGAATATATCAATGAAACTGCGGGGGAAATTATTTATCCTGCTGGATTACCGGGAATGCGTGGGGCTATGAAGACGCAAAAAGAATTTCGATTGCCAATCACGCCTATGCTAAATGTTATCATTAATGAGCAAAAAGCATGGCGTGATTCGGTTGAAGGGTGTAACCGGGACTATGTATTTTTACAGCCAAGAGACATAACTGAACCGTTCTCAAAACGGTCTCTGGATAAACTAATAAAAATTTATAGTCCTGATAACGCGTTAAAAGGGGTCGTTCATGAGGGTACAGTGAAGGGTAAGTCGGGAGCGTTTAATACCATGTGCCGTAAGTTTCTAAAAAGTAATGTTATCGCCCAGATGCGGGCACGGGGTTACTCTCGCTCAGATACCAGAGAGATTAGCCAGTTGTGTATGCATCACTCTGATAACCGCTCCGATCCTATGGGCGAACATTACGATTTTTCCGATGAAATCCTGCAAGAAGAAATCGCGTTAAAACGGCTGGCATTTGAGGCACATGAAAACAGTATCATGGCGCAGGCTGCATTATTACGGCGAAAAAATTAATACACAGCACGGCATTTTTCCTTAAATGCCATGACGTTTTTATATTCATATCGAATAATCTTGGCCGTAAATCTTATGGGGGCCAATGTTTTTTTGTGCCGGTGTTTATTATTCCAATCGGCCAATGTTTTTTGCGTAATACCCCCCAGTAGTTTACAGACAGCTTCGGGGGTTAATAAATCGTCGTCTTTATACCGTTCCGTCATCTCGGGGTTACGTCCTCTTCATAGCCTCTAATAGAATGTCCTGAACTTCTCGCTTAGAATCGCGCCGTTCCATCACCATCTCATCCATTGTGCCGGTAGCAATAATATGGTGTATGAATACCGGGCGGTTGTATCCGGCCTGAATCTGTCGGGTAGGGCCGATACGTTCAATGATTTGCTGGTACTGTTCCAGATCCCACCAGTGGGAGAAAAACACTAAGATATTGCCGCCGTCCTGTAGGTTCAAACCGTGCCCAGCGCTGGCAGGGTGAGCGAACATCACCGGGATTTTTCCGGCGTTCCAGTCGCGCAGGGTTTGCGGATCAGAGTCGAGATGTCGCCCGCGCGGGAACGCTTTCAATAACCGTGCTAAATCGTGTTTCCAATGATAGGCGACCAGTACCGGCATTCCGCCCGCCTCATTAATAATACTATCGAGAGCCTGTAGTTTGGCGTCATGCAGCTCCTGCCAATTGCCGTTCTCGTCGGTGTATAGTGCACCGCTGGCAATTTGCAGGCATTTAACGGTTTTGGCCGCCGCGTTCAGAGCCTCCACGCTGATGTTACCCAGCTCTACAAACATCTCTCGTTCCATCGCCTGATACTGCTGGCGAACTTTGGACGGTAGGTCAACGTGGATAACGTTATGAACAGGTTCCTCGATATCAAACCAGTCCGCCGCGTCTAGCGCGATAGTCACCCCATTTAGTGCCGTTTGTATTTGCTCCTGGGCAAACGGCCACGGCTCTAATTTCACCCATTGTTGCCCCGGAAAACGAATGCTGTTAAACCAGCGTGAGGTGAAGGCGCTGTACGTTCGGCCTAAACGCTCGCCTTGGTCGACAAACCACGCCTGCCCCCATAAATCGACCAATCCATTAGGGGACGGGGTGCCGGTGAGGTTGACCCAACGGCGCGCATACCGATGCGCGACCCTCGCCAACGCGGCGGCGCGCTTGCCGCCCTTGCGTAACCTGAACGATTTTAGTCGTGTGCTCTCGTCGGCGATGACGGTAGCGAATGGCCATTTATCGCCTAGTGTTTCGACCAGCCAGACGAGGTTGTCATAGTTGGTGGTGAACACGCTGGCGTTGGTGTTTTTCAATGCGGCGGTGCGTTCCTTCGCACTGCCGACAATAGGCTGTATCTCGATATTGTGTAGATGGTTCCATTTATCCGCCTCATCCGGCCATGTGGAGCGAGCCACACGCAACGGGGCTAAAACTAACGTCGGTTGGGTTTCCATACCCGCCATGTACAAATCTTCGAGCGCGGTTAATGTTGCTACAGTTTTGCCCATACCCATTCCAGCCCACACATTGCAACGGGAGATATCCAGTTCGTGGTCGATGATCAGGTTTTGGTAGGGGCGGGGTGTGAACGGTTTCATTTATCCTTCCACATTCTCTATATAAACGGGAACGACAATAAGTTTTTTATCGCCATTATTATTATTATTATTAACCAGTAATTCAGCCTCCGATTTATCGAAAAATACCGCTTTCAATGTTTGGTATTTGTCACCGTTAAAATTGCAAACACCAACATCATCGCAGACTGCGTAAAATACAGTTTTCATATAGAATCTCATTCTGCATTTCTCCGTGTAAATTTATCGTACGTATTTGATATGAATTCCAACGCTGATAATGTATAGTCCACCGTGATATCTGGCATTATTTAATTGGCTCCCGTATTTTATAAATGGAGTTTTGAGTTTTTATATAGCCATCGGCTTTGTAGGTTTCAACATTAATTACCAACGAGGTTATTATTTCCACTCCGTCCTCAAATCGTTTACGGCTGTCATTAAATACCCGGCCGTATGCTCTGGCTGTAGTTTTGCCATCATCCTCACCGACATATTCCTGCGCGAAATCGGTTAATTCTAATTCTGCGGTATAGTCATTGTTCATAAATGTTTTCCTCATTTAATTTTCTTGGCAGGGAAATGATAACCAATCATTTGATGAAATACCCTCGGAGCAAATCGACCTAAACCTATTCCGCTCCATTCGCTGAAATTCCAAACCTGCAACCAAACCCATCGCCATAAATAAAAACGGCGTATATTGTTCATTTTTATTTACCCGTCATAGCAACCGCACGGCATATCGTGATCGGTATCGTCCATACGGTAGCCGTCAGGGTTTGTTAAAAAATCGCCCCAATTCCAGCGCCGGCCAATCCCTTTTATTTGTTTCAGATCGGCGGACTGCTCCATTACAAGCGCTTTTTCTACAAGTTCAGGGTGGTCTTGTTGGAGGCGTAAAAGCTCTGGCTTTTTCGTGTAGGGGCAACACCAGCAAGCGCTTTTACCCGGTCGGGGGAGTCCTGCGCGTTGAATGGCGTCTATACAAGCGTCTCTGCCCCATTCCCAATCATACAACGGGTATTCGTACTGAAATTTCTTGGACAGAACCGCATCATTAGCCAGGCTACGACGGGCGTTGAGTACTCGTTGCTCTTCGTCAAAATCGTAACCGACCAGCATGATGACCCGTTCACCACGCGCCCATGTAGCTTTGCACAGAGGGTGGTTATTCCATTCCTTTTCTTGCGGTTCGAGTTTAAATTTTTGACTGCAATTTTTAAAACCGTAGGCGACGGCGGGTAACATATTTCGTTCGCAATAGTAGGTATACAAATCCTTTTCCTCATATACCCACTCCGCTTTAGTTCGCCCCCGTCGAAATACTTTTTTGCAAACGGTAATTTGCGGCCCACCATTTGCCAGTAACCAATTATTTATTACGGAGAGGTACGCGTAGGTGTGAGGTTTTTCGCAACCGGTATCCGCGAATGTTATTAAATCTGGCATTAAACCTATTTCTAATAACCCGATTAATAACGCAACTGAATTTGTACCCCCCCCCATATGACATAGCGATCATTATTTTTACCTCTTATAAAATGTCATCCAATGTGTATATCCGCGTTTACCTGACGGATGCCCAATAACCGGTTTAATATCTGTCAATGCCAATATTTCACTGGTTTTAATTTGGGTTTCATTCCATTTGAAAATTAATATTCGTTCTGGTTGCAATACCCGAAATGCCTCTTTGAATCCCCGTGATAAATCATCGCGCCATGTCGCTTTATTCAATGCTCCGTATTTCTTACGTTGCCAGCCATTTTCACCCGCACGAATTAAATGCGGCGGGTCGAATATCACTAAATTAAACGACTCATTTTCGAATGGCAGGTTTCTAAAGTCGGCTATTAAATCTGGATTAATATTTAACTCCCTGCCATCACATAAAATATGTTGCTCTCTGCGAATGTCACAAAATAAAACATCGGGATTGGATTTATCAAAATAGAACATTCGGGAGCCGCAGCACATATCGAGAATGGGTTTATTCAACGATTGCCTCCACATTTTGGCTATCCAGAACAACCACTGTTTGCCCCAGTGCCCTGAGCCGTTCATGTTCCCGTAATTGGTCAGGGCGGGGCTTTTCGCCCGGTGCTTTACACTCAACAAACACCACACGCCCGTTGGGTAAAACGACAACGCGGTCGGGTACACCCCGGCGACCGGGGGAAACGAACTTATAGGCGATACCGCCTAATTTTTTCACTTCATTGACCAGATGCCGTTCGATCACGTCCTCGCGTATTTTCATTATTTTTATTCCGTTCACGTTGTTTTAAACAAAAATCAGAACGATTTTCTGCCCACTCAATATTTAACGTATTGCGTGAATGGCGGGCCGCTTTATTCCAGACTTTTGATGCCTGTAAATAATCGCCTTCGCGTTCAATTTGCGCAGCCTCCCGCGCTGCCCGAAAATATAACGGGCTGTCTCGGTATTTAAATGACATAATTCAACTCTTCTTATATCGGTACGCCTCAAACCCGCCAGCGCTCAGAGGTAAATCCGGTGCCCAGTCGGGGTTAGTGGCGAGTAGGGTGCTGAGATGTTCATGGGAGTAACCCAACGTGTCTGGTGCCTCGGTCAAAACCTCATCGTGTACGGTCAGTACAATGTCATAGCCGGCGGCTTCAATGCGTGGCATGTTGCCCGCCAGCACATCGCGGGCGGCGGCTTGGGTGACGTTTTCGACCAGTTTCCCGCCGTAGGTTTTGAGCCGTTGCCATTTGCGGCTGTAGGGGTTCGTACCCATGTAACTGATCTGCCCGTCATCCAGACGAGGCGAGGGGTAGCACACGGCACGCCCCGACGGTAGTACCGCCCTGAGCCAAGCGCCATCGCGGCGGATACGCAGTTTACGGCAAAGAATAGTTGTACCGGGTGCGCTGATAGCACGCCTTACCGCCTCTTCCAGCTCATACCAGAACGGCACGGTTGCGGTGTGGGCATTGCGCCACATACGTTTAAGTGAATCGCAGGTAATAAACACCCATTCGCTCAGGCCATACGTGTTTTGCTTTTTGACCGATTCCGTGTACCAGCGCCGGGCATCCCGCTGAACAGGGGCGGGAATGTTCGGTAACGCGGCGTCGGCGAGTTCATCCAGATCCATGCCGTAGGTCATGGCAAATGTCAGAAACGCAGAGACACCGCCCCCGTACCCTAATCCCAATTCCATCACTTTACCGATTTGGCGCTGATCTTTCGTCACTTCATCGGGTTTGATATTGAACGCGCGGGCATAGGCCAGTTTATAGAGGTCGTGGCCTATGCCGTTGTCATAGTCGCTAAACGCCCGTAATTTCCAGTGCTCCCCCGCCAGCCATGCGAGCATTCGCCCTTCGATGTTGGACAAATCCGTGGCTACCAGTTTTTGACCGGGTGGAGCGATGATAGCGCCGCGGATAGCGGAGCTGGTTAACTCCATGATGTTATCGAATAACAGATCCGCACAGTCCGTTTTCAACGCCTCAATACCGGTATCAATCGTGGCCTGACTTAGAGTAGCCCTAGGGAGATTTTGCGGTTGGAATAGGCGTCCTGCCCAGCGTCCTGTACGTGACGCCCCGCAAAATTGGAGTGTACCGCGTAAGCGGTTATCTGCGCTAATGCCATTCATCAATGCCTTGTACTTGCTGGTACTGGTGGTACTGGCCTGTAGGCGGATGGTCAGCAATTCCCGCAATGCAACGGGAATATCAGGATCGGCGATCCGGCGTTCCAAGGTACTTTTTTGCATATCGGGCAGTTCAACACCGAACGCGGCGGTAATATGTCGTAGCATTGCGTCACGCTGGGTAGCTGCCTGTACACCACCGTCGGTCAGTTTCTGCGTGCGTTTTGCCAGCCGTTTCTGTTCCTGTTCCACGGCATCGATGGCGGCTATTGCCAGCTCCATATCCATGCGCACACCGCGATCATTAATTTGTTGGTCACGGTGCCAGAGCGCTAATTCATTGCCCTGATAATTCCATTTGGGCAGGCGTTTATGCACCTCGCGCATGGCCTCGATATCCAGCCCGGCATACGTGACGAATCGCTGCCACTCTGTGGGATGGGTTTTACTGGTGGCGCGGCGAATGGCGACGTTTTTAGGTCTGGGTTTACAGAATAACTGGATCAACGACTTGCCCTCCTTGTCTTTCGCTTTGTCCGCCGGAATGCCCAATACCTCACACAACGCACCCAGTGCCCCCGGTAAACCGTGAGCTAATGCCTGCACCATCGTGTCACGCCAGCGTCCAATATCCAAATGCAACGTCGGCATGTCATGGCGCAGAACGGTACGGTCAAAGTGGCTGTTATGGGCGAATAGAATAGCGTTCGGATCTTGTAACATTTGATACAGTTCGACGGGCATGGGCGCACCACTGGTAACATCCCATACCTGAACAGGGTTATTGTTAACCGCCCATGCAAATAGCATAATTTCGGCATGTTCGGCGTAGGCGTGAGTGCCGTTTTTAATCGGCGTCTCACAGTAGGTCTCAAGGTCGAGCCAGAGAATTGTTTTATTCATAGTAGTTTGTTTTAAATTGGTGAGGAATATATGGGAAGCTCCGCAATTAATATTAAGAAATTCGTGATTGCCATTATTGTTATGGTTGTCTTTTTTGCTGTGGGTTATGGTTATGCAAAAGATAAAGAAAACATCATTCCTACACGGGAAAAAGTATTAAAAATGTATCCAATGTTTGAGGCAATAAACAAAATTGATCCGGAAAAGTTTGAGAGTTTATATAAAGAGATAAAATCTATGCCTTATACGGAGAATAAGGAGATTCAAAATGAATTTATATTAAAAGTCCTATCATCTCTTAATGTATGGTTTGATAGCAAGATAGGGAGTTTATTAAACTCCGCTTCTGATGAAGCTGTAAACAAATACGGTAGGCATTTCATTAACTCCTTTAGTATCTTATTAAAAAATGATCCTACTGGTGTCCAGTGTTTCAACACCGTATATCCCGGTGTGATAGGTGATCTCGATGCATTTAAATTAAAAGATGATATTAAAGGGATAGAAAAAAAGACAAATTATTTGAATAGCATTGCTGATTCAATAGCTCGCGGTGATAAAGTTAATAGATTACCCGCCGAACAAGTCGAAGAAGCATTATCCATCATTAATGATAAATTAATCGGAAAATATGGAGAAGATTACTATATTGAAGACCCGAAAGAATTAGCTAAACAACCTAGTTTAGTATGCAGGAAAACCCTAGATCTACTGAGAGAGGTGTTAGCCCTAGACCCGCATCTTTCGGCGGAGATTCTCCGTTATATAAATGCACCTGAATAATTCTATTTTCTGTGTCATGGTTTTTTATCCTGATAAATACCCCGCCCGAAGCGGGGCATAAAAATATTTAATTAAAAACGTCGGCCTCTGCATCAGCCCCTTCGCTGATATCGTCAAAATCATCTACCGAGGCTACGCCGCCACCTGCGAATGCGTCACCGTCGCGGAAGAACTGAACCCCTGAGAGCGAGGCTGATATTCCTTTACCGTTATTTTCATAGGCGAAAATACTGATAGTGGCATTAACATAGCAGCCAGAATACGGTTTACCGTCCTGAGCCGCGAGTGGCGAACGGTCGCGATCAATAACCAATGGACGGGATTTGTTACTGGCGGAAATATACATATTGCCGGCGTAACCGTCGTAATCTGGTTTATCATCACCATCACGGAAATTAAATCGCATGTTGTTCCCTCGGATACTTTTAATAATACCCTCCGCTTTAGCACCCCATTTTTCCGTGGCCACTTTTTTGATCGCGGCTTCAATTTCAGCAATTACATCTTTGCGCTCTTTTGGAATTAGAAACGTGGAGCGAAATTTAAAATCGCCCTGACCATTAACTTGGGTCGCTTCAAATAAATCAGGGAATGCCAGACGCACTTGTTTTAAACTAACTTTCATTTTGTTATCTCTTTAGAGGTTATTACGAGAACATACCATCAGATATGTCGTCAAAATCATTGATAGGATTAACGTCCAGTGCTGGACGGGGATCAGATTCCTGTACGACGGTAGGTTTACCGTCAGGTCGAGTAATCAGTGATTCCAGTTTGGCCCACTTTTTCGGGTACTCTTTTTTGAGCACTTTTTCCGCTTGGGTAGGGCTAATGAGTTTTTTGATGTAGATTTTGTCTTGTTTGAGTTTGAACCCCTTTAGCATAGATTCGGCGTCGGCCTCAACACCCCATGACCGGTTACCCTGTTTACCCCCGACCAATTTAAATCCGGGGATAGGGTGACCCGCGTTGAGCTCATCGTTGACACGCCCCCGAACCGCTTTGCACCAGCTTTCTATAAAATCAACCTGTGCGTATTTAGCCGCGAGGGTTTGGTTGTCGTAGTGTGGAACTTGTTCCTCCACTGCCGGAGGCTCTAACGGTTGCGTCAGGTCGTCAAAATCCTCTGCGATAACGCTCCAAACGTGGGCGGACAGCGCGGGGCAATCCGCCTTGGCCTTGCAAAATCGGCACTGCTTTTCACCCGGTGTGAACGTATCAGGCGGCAGCGTGTCCACCCCCTCACACTGGGCGATGTTGAATGTGACAATAACTGATGCGGCGGCGTCTTTGGCTCTTTCTCCGAACTGGCGCAGTTCATCGACACCCAGCGCCCATTCTGAAACGTGATTCAATCGGGGCTGGTGGATGAACAACCGTACCGTTTCGAACTCGTACAGCATATCGAATTGGTCGAGAGCACCCAGCGCGTACAACATGAGTTGTTCATTTTTCTCAGCATCGACCCGCACGCCGCGCCCGTATTTCAGGTCGTGAACTTGCAGTTCACCGCCGTTAATGATGATGGCATCAGCAGTACCGAACGAGTTTTCAACGCCAATCACATCAGAAAAATCAACGCGCTGTTCGATCAATAGCTCGTTACCCTGAGCCAGCCCCCAGACCGTCTCGACATACTGACCCACCGTCTCCACCATTTCGTCATTAACCTGTGGTGTGTTGGGTTTGAGCAATATGTGCTGCCCTAAATAATCGGCGGTGTTTTGCCCTAATGTAACGGGTTCACCGAGGAACGTAGAATTCTGGCGGTTGTTCAGCACAGTTTCGGCCAGCGCATGGGCTGCGGTGCCTTCAATCGCGAACGGTGATTCAGTGTTAGGCTGGCCTATTTCCATCGCGAGGCTGCCTGTGCAACGCAACCAACGATGGGCAGATGAGGGCGAGAGTTTTGCGTGTACCTCCGACATGGCTATCCCTCCAGCGCAGTTTCAGCCAGTTCCAGAACCGCCGGCAGTTTTTCCTGTGGGATATCGCCCAATTTTTTAACCCCAAATTTAGAGACGATGTCCACAGCCTCGCGGCGGTAACCGTTTTTTGCCAGCCGTAGCAGTGCCTGTTGCGCCTGATTGAAGATCGCCCCATAATCTGGCTCTGGCTCTGGCTCTGGCTCTGGCTCTGGCTCTGGCTCTGGCTCTGGCTCTGGCTCTGGCTCTGGCTCTGGCTCTGGCTCTGGCTCTGGCTCAGTGGTGTGTGTGCCCCGATTGAGTAAATCTAGTGCGAATTCTCGCCGTTCAGTAATGCCGGGGATGTCGTCCCAGTTTTCCAGCATTTCTAGGCACAAATCCAAAATTCGCCCATTGGTCAGTGCCTTGAGTTCCTGTAGCCCCTGTAGCGCGCAATCCAACGCGTCCGCTTGGCCGTTACGCGCGTCGCCAACAGCCGCTATCACGGCGCGAGCCTGTGCTAGCTTATCGGCGGTCAGGTCGTAGGCGTCATTTTTAAACAGTACTGAGAGGGCTACTACCGTTTCTAAATCGAGGGTTTCAATATCGACGGGGGTGTTATCGACTGTTTTTTTAACCGCTTTTTCTTTTTTGGTGGGTTGTTCAATAGGTTCGGGGTTATCTGCTACCCATTGAACACGTGGTTCCACGTTCGTTTCGTCATTTGCTGCTACTAATCGCGTTAACAACGGGATTAACTGCTCCAGCAGCTCACTATGCTTATCTAGAGACGCTTCTAAGCTCATTTTTATTGGACCTTTCTATCTATGAATACAGGGTAATTGGGAATTGGGTGTTAGGGCTGCGCTTGAGTTCATCACATTTCCGTAGCCAGCGCAGACGGCGAACGGAGTTGCTTATCGGGTACTTATCCACGGGAATTACTTTGGGTTTCACTGCCGGAACTCCTCATTTTGCGTATCAAAAAGCACACCCTCCGGCCAGTTTTGGCGGGGGTGTGGTAGCGAATGGATGTGCTTTTTGATAGGGCGTGCGGGACGCCCCTAAATTAGGTGTTATTTTCCGGGCGAGTTAATTTCGCCAATATTTTCTCGGCCTGTTTCGGTCTGTATTGCACCATTATTTTTAATTCCAGACGATAATCAGGCAGGCTCATTCCAACTCGTTTAGCCGCGTTTTTCATTAAATTTCTATCAACCAATTTAAATAATTGCTCGGCGTTTTTCCGTTCCTGTTCGCGTTGATAGTTAATCTCATCCAACCGCTGTCGTTTCTCCGCTACCTGTTCGTTTTTCCATTTATCGATTTCCCTATCGATATTCCCGCGTTTATGTAGCGGGACGTTTAATACACCGTGATCTAATGCCATATTCGCCTCTCTGTAATTACTCACCACAGCCCACTCGGAAATGAGCTGGAGTTAATTAGTGTGCGGCTCTCTCGGTTTATATTTATACCGATGCCAGCTATCCGCTAACTCGATTGCATCATAATTATCACGACGCTCGGCAAAACCCAGCTCCACTGCCAGAGCATGTAATTCATGCCGCCTTTTGATATTATCCATAGCAATCCAATCGGCATCTGTCGTTCGTTTTTGTGCCTGTTTAGGTGTCAGACCTCGATAATCTATTTCACTCAGTTTATTGAGTTTCAGTAAATCTGTTTTCAGTTTTCGCAGCATTGCGATCATTGAATCAATTCGTTCGATATCCGTCATTTAATACCTCGCTATAATTATTAACTCACCACAGCCCCCTAATTTAATGAGCTGTAATTAGTCGCTCTATTTAATGCTTGTTCCTCCTCTTAGTTGGGTTTTGCGCTCGCACGCTCCCTACTGCCAGTGTTGCCCGTTCGCGCCCATTTCGGGGGTTAACCTTCCCATCGACCGGATCGCGCCCGATGGTACGTCGCATTTGATGCGTAGGGGTCTAAACAGTAGGTAGTGTGCTGTTCCGACTTTCTAGATTGTTAAAGAGCAACTGCGCTAATGCAAAACTGTATTTTTAATTCGATAATGTATTTATATACCGTGTTGCATGAGAGGTCAATACGAAAACACATAATTTTTCCAAAAATAAAGGCCACAAATATGTGGCCTTGTTTAACTAATTGATTTTAAAGTTAAGAATGCCATAACGAACTTTTAGCTATTCCTGCTACGTATTGCATCCGAACTATTTTGGAGGTGTGGAGGCGTACGGGGGCGTGGTCTTCGTTGATAGATAGTAGGTGGCAATAGCCCTCGCGTTCAAACAGAAATGTTTTAACCCTCACCTCCTCGGTATCAGTGACAACTAATACCTCGTCCCCCGGCGAGTACAAATGATTTGGCTCTATGATTACGAACTCGCCCTCTTTTACTCTGGGGATCATGGCGTTGCCTATACATTTTAGTGCGTAGGCGTCTGGGTCATGCGTCGGCCATCTGATATACCCATCCGTACTGTCGATATTGTTCCAACGACTGACATCACCTAATTGGGCGTTCCCCCGCACCGGAATGTCATTGAAATGGTATATATGCGGTTCCCCCTGTTCGTCTAGGACTATTTTAGTGGGGGCGGATTGCAGATCGCACTCAACCAAATCGATTGGGGATACTCTAAAAAAATCAGCGATAGTTTTTAGCGTGGCGTATTTAGGATCTTTTACCTCCCCTGTCAACATCCGGTGTAGTGTTGGTTGGTGCATTTTCAACCGTTTAGATAGCTCTGTTACGCTGGTTATCCCCTGCGCCTCCATCAAGTACCTGATATTTTTAGTTAAAACTCCAAAGTCTGACATCATTTTCTAGACCCTCGTTCGCGCTATTTTTAATCAATTATGCAGTTACGCATATATTAGAGTTTTTTTCGATACATTCCAGTATTGATATATAATTCGTTTACGTATAGTTTAGGCTCATCTAATAAATAGGAGCGCGATGATGCACGAATTTCACCCACAAGAATTGATTAAAAAAATTATAGATGCTGGATTTACCCAAGCCCAGCTAGCCTCACACACAGGGGTTAGCCAGCCGTCGTTGAGCCGGATTTTGACGGGTGTCAGTCCTAACCCCCGTTTATCTACCGCTAGGTCTATTGAGCGTTTTTACACCGAATTTGTAGCCAAAAAATAACAGGACATACGCATATGTCAGAACAAAAACAATGGGGAGCTACCCAAGACGAGTGGTTCCACCTCGATCTGATTCAGGGCTTTACAGATAGAATGCTACCCGTTGTATGTAACCCCGGTGCGACAGTCTCCCCTGATTCATCACTGAAAAGCATTGGCAAGACACCTAGCCGTTACAATCGTTCACGACATGTAGTCGGCATCCCTAAATGGACGGAAAAGATCGCGACCGATTCCGAAATTATTACGTGGGCTAACGAGCCTGATTATGGCATTTGTATGCTCACCGGTCGGGGGCAGTTAGGGCTGGATTGCGATAGCGATGACGCAGGCATACACGCCCAAATCCAGACGCTGTTGGTCAATGTGTTCGGCGAACTACCCCCGCGCCGTTACCGTAACAACTCTAACAAATGCCTGTACCTGCTGGCCGTTGAGGGCGAGTACCGTAAACGCATCCATCGTCTGGAGGGCGAACTCGGTATTATTGAGCTGCTGGCCGAGGGTCAGCAATTTGTTGCGGCGGGCACTCATCCCAGCGGTGCACGCATCCAATGGGACGGCGGTCTGCCCGGTGAGCCGCTCGCAATCACGCCTGAACAGTTAGAAATGCTGTGGTCGGCGTTGTCCGAACATCTGCCCGTTGTTGGTTCCACTAGGGCAAATATCACTGGCGCGTTGCGTGATCGTAGCCTGTCTACGCCTAACGCAACTGACGAAACCGCCGATTATCTGGACGCGAACGGGCATACATTGACATCGGGTAAAAACGGGGAGCGTTATATCACATGCCCGTTTGCAGATGGGCACAGCATTGACAGCGGCCCCACCAGTACGGCGTATTTTCCGGCAGGTACGGGCGGGTTCGAACAGGGCCATTTCAAATGCCAGCACGGTTCATGCGCACATCGTAATGACGGCGATTTTCGTAACGCTATCGGTTTCGGCAAAGATGATTTTGAGGATTTAACGTCTACCGAGGTGGCAGAATCCGCGCCGTTACCGGCGTTCAAACGCGATAAATGGGGGCAAATCGAGGCTACCATAGAAAACACATTCAAAGCGGTGATGCGGCCTGATTTTGTTGGTATCGAAATTCGGTTTGACCAATTCAGGGACGAAATCATGCTTACCCCAACGGGTACGGTTCAGTGGCAGTCATTCAATGATGCTGAGTATTCGCGCCTGCGCATCACATTGGAAAATAAGGGGTTCAAACCCGTCGGGCGTGAATTAGTGCGCGATGTTGTGCTGCTGGTGGCAGATGAACAACCGTTCGACTCGGCTATCGAGTGGCTCAACAGTTTGGAATGGGACGGCGTACCCCGTATCGAGCGTTTTTACCACACCCATTTTGGTACTGAGGATACGCCGTATACCCGTGCGGTATCTATGTACACGTGGACGGCATTAGCGGGGCGCGTTCTCGACCCCGGTTGTAAAGCCGATATTGTACCGATTTTGGTCGGGGAGCAAGGTTGTGGTAAATCGTCCGGCGTGGCGGCGCTCTCGCCGGCTCCCGCGTTTCATACCGAGGTCAGTTTTGCCGAAAAAGATGACGATTTGGCGCGCAAGATGCGCGGGCGCTTAGTTGCGGAAATCAGCGAATTACGCGGGCTGAACACCAAAGAGCAAGAAAGTATCAAGGCTCTGGTCACCCGTACCCATGAGAACTGGGTGCCTAAGTACCGTGAATTCGCTATTCAGTTCCCTCGACGGTTGTTGTTCTTCGGTACGACCAATAAAAGAGAATTTTTAGGGGATGATACCGGCAACCGTCGGTGGACTCCCGTTGAGGTTACTAAAATAAACCTCGCGGCGATTAAAGACGATTTGTTGCTGCTGTGGGCGGAGGCGAGAGAAACATTTAAACAGACGGGTATCCAATTCAGCGAGGCAGAAAGGTTAGCGGTGACAGTGCATGACCAGTACCAGATTAGGGACGCGTGGCTGGAAATTGTCGAGAGGTGGTTAGACGAACCCGATTTGATGACAGGTGAACAGCCACGAACGCGCGGATTTTTACGCGCAAGTGACGTTTTACGTGAAGCGCTGAATTTTGAGTCATCGCGGATCACCAAGCGCGAGGAGATGAGAATCAGCAATGTTTTACAATCGTGTGGTTTTAAACGTGTTCAGCGACGTGTTGACGGGAAAGTTACGCGAATTTTTGAGCCAGTGTAACAACCTGTACCAACCGGAGAACGTAGGTTGGTACACTTAAACTTATTGATTTATAAGGCAAGTCCCAACTGTACCAACTGTACCAACCTTGTGGTTAACTACCCCATTATATATATAAGGCGCTTATAGGAAAGGTTAAGAAATAGATGGTACAGGCGGCTACAGGTTGGTACACCTTTAATAATCAACCACTTAGATGCTAGCACTTCGCGATTTGCTTTCGCGAGCACCACACAGACACGTAGGCGCGACGGCTTCCAGTGAAAAATTTTCAGGATACACGAAACTACAGGGCAAAATTCTATGCGAGATATTCAACAGGTTTTAGTACGGTGGGGCGGTTGGTCAACCAACGAATCGACTCGCGTCGGCTGGTCGCCTGTCGCGGCGGGTTTTAGCGGGCTGGTCTCTGCCAGTGGCGACAACCGGCTAACATGCAGCGACGAGGACGGGCTGATCGTCGATCTCTGCGTAGCACGGCTACAGGCAACGGGAAGACATGACGAACTAGAGTACATCAAACAGCACTACCAGTTGGGGCGCTCCAAACGCGAGATTGCACGCCGATTTGAGACGAATGAAAAAGAGGTCAGGCACCGGATACAACGCGGGGAGAGTTTTATTGAGGGTTGTCTATATATGCTTAATATTCAATTAGATATGGATTTATAGGCTAAAAAACAATCAGTCGGTTGCTAAACGTTAGTGCGGGCCGCAAAAAGTGTGCTATTGTGCTAAAAATGGTTTTTTGTATCCTGAGAAAAGGCGCCCAACTTCGAGCGCCTTTCTTTTTGCCTGAAAAACGAAAACGGGAAAAACACAGCGTAGCCATCGAGATTTGCCCGAACCTCAATAGCGGCTATTTGTTAACAAAATGTTATGGCAAAAATACGGCTATTATGGGCGAGAAAAGTTGCGCTTTTAGGGATTTGGCATCGTTTTTTGCCTGAGTTGCAAACCTCGGGTGCGCATAATGACCATTATGTTAAATAGACCTCGTTTTTAACAAATTATCTACCACCCTCGATTCTGAGGGCTTTCCCGATCAACACACCTAATGGTCACTCCGTCAGTGGGGTGGAATATGCGTATGGACAAATATACAAGCCCCACTGCCTACGGATGGGGCGCATTTACAGCTATGCTCGGTGCTTTGTCATTAAACGATTGGGCGATTGTCGTCGGCATTATCTGCACGGTGGGAACATTCGCCGTGAACTGGTACTACAAACACCGGGAATTCAGCAAACATGAAAAAGACGAGTAAATTAACGGCTGCGGTCATTGGATTGGTGCTGTCCAGTGTAGGTGCCACGGCCATCCTCTCTCAGTTTCTGGATGAAAAAGAGGGTAATCGACTGTCAGCGTATCGGGATGCAGGCGGCGTCTGGACCATCTGCCGGGGTGTGACACGGATAGATGGCGCTCCCGTTCGTCAGGGCATGAGACTGACCGCAGCACAATGCGACTCTCTGAATCGGGTTGAGGCGCAGCGGGCGATTGACTGGGTTAAACGCAATGTACGAGTGCCGCTGACTGAACCTCAGATAGCGGGCATTGCCAGTTTTTGCCCGTACAACATCGGCCCTGCCCGGTGTTTTTCCTCCACGTTCTACCGGAAACTCAACGCGGGGGATAAAACAGGTGCCTGTGATGAGATCCAACGTTGGATTTTTGACGGTGGACGTGACTGTCGTCAGACCTACGGGCAGGCGAACGGCTGTTATGGGCAGGTAGAGCGGCGTGCTCAGGAGTCGGAACTGACATGTTGGGGGTTGGATGAATGAAATTCAATTTCACCTACGGCGTTATTGTTGCGTTGATTGTTGCATCAGCTGCGGCCGTTTTATATCGCTCTGGATACAAAAAACAGATCGGTATCAACAGCAATCAGGCAACCGAAATTCAGCAACTAACCGACACCATCAACTACCAGAACACGCACATTGAAATGCTGCATGAATTGGATACTAAACACACCCAGAAAATCGCCGATGACCAGATTGAAATCAATAAGCTACGGGATGCTGCTCTTGCTCATCCTGAGCGGGTGTACATCCAAGCCAAATGCCCCGCGCCTAAAACCACTGCCCCCTCCGGCTTGGATGATGCAGCCACCGCCCGACCTACAGACACCGCTGTCCGAAATTATTGGTTACTCAGAAAACGAATTGCCATCTCAGAGCAAATGATTCTGGGGTTGCAGGAATACGTCAAAACACAATGCAAATAGAGAAATGCTATGACCAGTACAAAAATGACTACAAAACAAAAAACGTTTTGCCGTGAGTATCTGGTCGATTTGAATGCAACACAGGCAGCGATCAGAGCGGGGTACAGCCAGAAACGCGCGAGCGAGATTGGCTACCAGCTAATGCAGAAACCCTATGTTGTCGCGCTGATCGATGAACTGAAAGCGGCGCGCAATAAACAACTGGGAATCGACGCGAGCTATGTCCTGATGCGCCTCGTTGAAATCGACCAGATGGACGTGGCTGACATTCTGAACAACGACCTGAGTATCAAACCGTTGTCCGACTGGCCGGAATCGTGGCGCAGATATTTGAGCGGGTTCAATCTGGCTGAGATGTTCGAGGGCAGGGGAGATGAGCGCGATATGGTCGGTATCCTCAAAAAGATCAAATGGCCGGACAAGGTCAAAAACTTGGAGCTATTGGGTAAACATGTGTCCGTTCAGGCGTTCCGCGAGAATGTGAAAAACGAACTCACAGGGGCTAACGACGGCCCAATTGAGGTGGCGAAATTGACCCCTGAACAGGCGGAGGCCGCCTACAAAAAAATGATGAGGTGATTATGCCTGTGCCGTTTTCGTTTGATTTTCGTAACCCGGATTACAACGCGGTGTTTGAATGGCGAATGGAGCGGTTACAACGTATTCGCCAAAACCCCGCGTTGCTACCCCCTATGCGTGCGTTTTACAGGGATAATCCGGGGCAATTCATTATTGACTGGGGCATGACCGCTGACCCCCGTAACATCGAGCGAGGGTTACCCGCCCGTATTCCGTTTATTCTGTTCCCTCGACAGGAGGAATGGATCGATTGGTTCATGGAGTGCTGGCGCACGCAGGAGCCGGGCATTACCGAAAAAACCCGTGATATGGGCATTAGCTGGCTGACCATCGCAACGGCCAGCTCGATTTGTCTGTTCAACCGGGGTGTCGCGGCAGGTTTCGGCTCCCGAAAAGAAGAGTACGTCGATAAACTCGGCTCGCCCAAGTCGCTGTTTGATAAGGCGCGAAATTTTATCAGCCTACTCCCAGCGGAGTTCAGGGGCACATGGGACATGCGTAAACATGCACCTCACCTGAGAATTCTGTTCCCTGATACCGACTCAGTCATAACCGGGGAGGCTGGCGACGGCATAGGGCGCGGCGACCGTGCGTCTTTCTATTTCGTGGATGAATCGGCGTTTCTGGAGCGCCCGGAGCTGGTGGATGCGTCGTTGTCTGCCACGACCAACTGTCGGCAGGATGTTTCAACGCCGAACGGTATGGCGAACTCGTTTGCCCAACGGCGGCACAGCGGGCGTATCTCTGTTTTTACATTCCATTGGCGGGGCGACCCGCGCAAAGACGATGCGTGGTATGCCAAACAGGTGGAAAAACTTGATCCAATCACTCTGGCGCAGGAAGTCGATATCAACTATCAGGCGTCAGTTGAGGGGATTTTGATCCCGTCTGAATGGGTACAGGCTTCGATCGACGCTCATGTCGAGTTAGGTATTCAACCAACCGGTATTCGCATGGGCGCGATGGATGTTGCGGACGAGGGCAAGGACAAAAATGCGTTCTCCTGGCGGCATGGCCTCCTGTTGGATGGTATCGAGGAGTGGTCGGGTAAAGGTTCGGATATCTACGGTTCTGTTGAACGCGTCTTCGGATGGTGTAGTACACATACGTTAGGTTCTTTCAGGTTCGATAGTGACGGTCTAGGGGCGGGTGTACGGGGTGATGCCCGTATTATCAATGACCAACGTACCGCACTGAGGATGGACACCATCACCGCGACGCCATTTCGTGGCAGTGGTGCGGTGTTTGATCCGGAAGGGGAAGCGGTGCTGGGTGATGCATTTAGCGCGGCGCGATTGAACAAGGATTTTTTTGCCAACGTTAAAGCCCAAGCGTGGTGGTCGCTCAGAACGCGGTTTCAGAAAACCTACCGTGCGGTCAAAGAGGGGCATGTGTACGACCCCGACGAACTAATATCAATATCCAGCGAGATGCCACTAAAAGACAAATTAATAATCGAGTTATCTCAGCCCACCTATTCGGTGAATGGTGTGGGGAAAATCATTGTAAATAAAAAACCGGATGGCACGAAATCGCCCAACTTGGCGGACTCAGTAATGATCCTTTACGCCCCTATGGATATCTCGATGGAAATTTGGGAATTATTAGGACGAGGTAGTTAATGGCGAAAAATCGCAAAATACCCACGGCTGACAGTTACGAGAACATGATGGCCCGTGTGGGGATGAACACGCCTAACCAACACTCAGCATCCACATACCGCCCGAACTGGACGAGCCGCAACCGGATGCTGGTCGAATATGCCTACCGTTCATCATGGATAGTTGGCGCGGCGGTGGATTCGGTGGCCGACGATATGACGCGCAAGGGGTTTAGCATCACGTCTGAGATAGACCCTATGGCGCGCGGCGTACTGGAATCGCTGTTTGATGAGCTGGAACTGTGGGAAAATCTGAACAACATCATCAAATGGTCACGGCTCTACGGAGGGGCCGTAGGGTTAATTCTGATCGAGGGGCAGGCACCCTTTACTCCACTACGGCCGGAAACCATCGGTAAAGGCAAATTCAAGGGGTTGCTACCTCTCGACCGCTGGCAGGTGGAACCTGATTTAAACCGCCGTATCAAAGAGATTGGTAAGGATTTTTGCAAGCCGGAATTTTACAACATCGCAAACACGGGGCGAGGTATCCCCGCGTGGAAAATCCATCACAGCCGCTTGATACGGTTTGATGGGGTTACGTTACCGTACCAACAGGCACAGACTGAAAATGAGTGGGGCATGTCAGTAGTTGAGCGCATTTATGACCGTCTCACAGCGTTCGACAGTGCCACAACCGGCGCGGCGCAGTTGGTCTATAAGGCACATTTGCGAACCTACAGCATCGATAAATTACGTGAAATTATTGCGATGGGCGGTGTTCGATTGGATGCGTTGCTCAAACACATGGACATGATCCGGCAGTTCCAGAGTAACGAGGGTATGACACTGATGGATAAAAACGATGTGTTTGAAACCCATCAATATTCGTTCAGTGGTCTAGATAACGTACTAGCACAGTTTGCTGAGCAAATAGCGGGCGCGGTGGGTATTCCTCTGGTGAGGCTGTTTGGGCAGTCCCCACAGGGATTCTCAACGGGTGACGCGGATTTAGCTAACTACTATGACAACATCGGCACCCAGCAGGAGCGCCGGTTGCGTCAACCCATCCGCCGACTATTGGATGTGATGCACCGTTCGGAGTTCGAGCAGCCATTGCCGGACGATTTTACATTCGAGTTTAATCCGTTATGGCAAATGTCTGACCTAGACCGCTCTACCATTGCCGTGAATACCGTCAACGCGCTAAATGGTGCGCTGGACAGCGGCATGATGAACCTCAAGGCGGCCATGACCGACCTTCGCGAAACGGCAGACGTTACTGGCATTGGTGGCTCGATAACAGATGAGGATATCAACAATGCGGAAACCGAAACCCCGCCGAAACTCGACCGTGAAAACATTGAACCGGTCACGTCAGGCGGAAATCCGGTATCGAACGAGCCTACGGGAGATAGCGCGAGCGGTCGGCGAAATCGTAAAAGGTTCTTACGATGGTTCTAATGATTCCGTGACGGAAATCATGGACGCACTGGGCAGCTACAGCGAGTTAATTACACCGTGGGCGCAACGAGTGGCGCAACGGTTTGCCCTCGATGTGAACCGCCACAACGAAACAGAGTGGCGGCAACGCAGCCAGTTAATCAGTAACGAGTTGCGCCATCTGGTGAACAATACTCCCGTCGGGCAGGTGATGCGCTCTATCGTCGATGAGCAAATCAGGTATATCAAATCGTTGCCCCTAGAGGCGGCCGATCGGGTGTACGACATCCATAATCAGGCCATTGAATCGGTAGTCACTGGCGGTCGTCATGAGGCGTTCTCACAGGAAATTGCCCAGACGGGTGACGTGGCTGAATCCAGAGCAAAACTCATTGCCCGCACCGAGTTAGGCAGGGCACAGACCGCACTGACACAGGCGCGGGCAGTGTCCATAGGTTCTTCGGGTTATATCTGGCGCACTGCGCATGATGGCGATGTTCGTAGCTCTCACAAACACCTAGAAGGGCAATTTGTCGAATGGGCAAAACCTCCGACGCTGGACGGCCTGACAGGTCATGCGGGCACGTTGCCTAATTGCCGTTGCTACTGTGAAGTCGTCATACCGGAAGATTAATCATGAAATATTTCTTTACTACTCGGTTGGGTAACACTCGTTACCAACTGGCCGACGGCTCCCTATTGTGTAAAGACGTACCCATAGCCAGAACGGGTAATCAGCTTTATGCCGATTTTGAGCTGCCAACCCTTGAGCCAGATGATGATGGCGAGATCGTGGTTGAACGCTCCCCCGAAGAGGTGTTCAGCGAGGCTACGCTAGCGTCATTCGAGGGGATGACCATCACAATACAACATCCCGAGGATACCGAGGGCAACATCATTTTTGTTGACCCGGATAACTGGCGGGATTTGGCCCACGGGCATGTTCAAAACGTTCGGCGTGGAGAGGGAGAACAATCCGACCTGATGTTAGCCGACCTTATTATCAAAGATACCGATGCGATAGCAGCAATAGATGGGGGCTTCGACGAGGTATCTTGCGGTTACGATGCGGAGTACCGACAGACGGCCAACGGTAGAGCCGAACAATATCAAATTACGGGTAATCATGTGGCGCTGGTTCAAGACGCCCGCGCCGGTTCACGTTGTTCAATTGGAGATAGCATGTCTACTAAAACTCAAACATGGTTCAAACGTCTGAGGCAGGCGATTAAAACCAACGATTCTGCGGCGATGGAAGAGGCGCTAAACAATGCGCCTGAGTCCATCACAGGGGACGAGGGCACGGGCGAGGTGCCTAAAGCCATCAACATTAACATTAGCCCCCAGCAACCTCTTCCTAAAGAAGACCCAGAGATGAAAACTGGCGATGAGCAGATCCCTGAATGGGCTAAGGCGCTGCTCGCTCGGCTGGACGCTCTGGAAGGTAAGACGGGTGATAACGGTGGCGAAACTGATCCCAAAGAGCTGGAGCAGACAGGAGATGATGGCGAAAAAGAGGAGAGAGAAGAAAAAATTACTGGAGACTCAGCATATAAAGCGGAGCTGATTGTACCAGGAATTGACCTGTCTACCCCGTCTAAATTGACCACATTCAAACGTCAGGTGTTGGTCAGTGCAGATCAGGCAATGGTACGCACCATTGTGGGGGATGCGGAAATCAAAAAACTGCCTAAGCATACCGTTGATATGGCATTTAATGCGGTGGCTGAGCTGGCGAAAAATCGCAATACCCAAGTCACGGGCGATTCAGCTCGTAACAAATTCTCAGGTAATAGTATTGCCGACCTAAACAAAGCTAACGCCGAATTTTGGGCAAACAGGAGTAAATAACATTATGACCGTTTATTTAAAACGTATGCCGGTGGGCATTGCGGGGACTATCTCACGCCTACAGGATACGACCGTCGAGCCTGTATTACTGAAATCGGCGAACCTGTTCCCTGCATATGGGTTAGCAGGTAGATATGACGACGGTGGCTATTTCGTGCCATTGGTGGAGGGCGATACGGCAGACCAGATTCAGGGGATTTATGTCCGCCCATATCCTACCACTAGTATGCCGGACAGGGCTTATATTATTGGCACCGACAACAACTACACGGGCGATAACCTGAAACGCGGGTACATGACCGTGCGATTAGATGGCAACGCATCCGGCATCAAAAAAGGCGCGCCGGTCTACGTTCGAGTTGGAAAACCAAACGAAAACAGCCCATTAGGCAGTTTCCTGAACGTAGCAATAAACGGTGAAACGGCGGCACTACCTAATGCGCAGTTTACCGGCGCGGGCGACGCTGACGGCAATGTTGAAATTTCGTACAAAATTTAATGGGAATAGAATAAATGCCTACATTTGACCAACGCACCATTGATAACGGCGGTACATTTTTGATAGGGGAACTGGAGCGTTTAGACCAGACTATCAATCTGCCATTGGCGCAATATACGTGGAGCCGTGATACGCAGTTGCGCGAGGACGTGACCATAGCAGACGAAATGGCGACATGGACAAACACGCAATTTGCGGCTGCGGGTTCTGCCAACCCGAACGGTAAAAACTGGATCAGCGGAAACGCTACGGCATTGGCGGGTGTCAGCGTGAACATTGAACGTGAGGGGCATCCGTTAACGCTGTGGGGTATGGAACTGGGCTGGACAGTCATAGAGCTGAATGCCGCGCAACAGGTCGGACGTCCCATCGACTCCCAAAAACATGACGGCATGATGCTGAAATGGAACATGGACATCGACGAACAGGTGTACATGGGCGACGAGGGACTGGGGTTACAGGGGCTATTGAACCAAAAACGCGCGGGTCTAGGTAATGCGCGTAAACCATGGGCGCAGTCCACACCCGACGAAATCAGAGAGAGCATTAACCAGATATTGAGCGACGCGTGGGCGCGCTCCGGTTACACGATGGTGCCGACCGATTTGTTGATTCCGCCTGAGCAATTTGCGTTGTTGTCGTCCATTATCGTCTCTTCGGCGGGTAACCAATCCCTGTTAACGTACCTGAAAACCAACACTATCGCATATCACCAGAATGGCATTCCGTTGGATATCCGCGCAGTGAAATGGGCGAAGGGCGCGGGTGTGGCAGGTAAAGACCGCGCGATAGCGTACACCAATGACAAAAAATTCGTCCGGTTCCCGATGGTGCCGTTGCAGAGCATCCCGATCCAATATCGCAGCCTGTACCAGATGGTGACGTACTACGGCAAATTAGGCGCGGTTGAGCTGGTCTACCGAGAAACACTGAACTATATGGACGGTATCTAAATGAAAATACGGGTACATACCGAATTTCGATTCACTCACGATAACGGCGAATCGGAAAATTTTACTGTCGGTGTTCATGATGTTTCATCGGCGATCGCTCAACATTGGTTCGTACAGGCTCATGCGGAGACCATTGACACGGTGGATGAGTCTGTACCAGCAGATTATGACGCCGAACTGACCGCACTCCGATCCGCAATTGACGACCTGACCAACCAATTGACGGAACGCGACAAACAGGTTGCTGTTTTAACTCAGCAATTGGAGGAGCGCGATACCCGAATTGCTGAGTTGATGCTGGGCGATTCGCAATCCGCGCCTAATGGGGGTAAAAATGGGGGCAACAAAAAATAGGCAACTCCCCTCCGTAGCACAGTTTCGCGCCGATTTTTCTCAGTTCTCCGATATTCAAAAATTCCCCGACGCACAAATCCAGTTCCGGTTAAATCTGGCGGATAAACAGTTGGATGAAGGCCGGCTGGGGGACATGTTTGTTTATCTGGTAGAGCTGATGGTAGCTCATTACATGGCACTGTGGGCAGCGGACAGTCGGTCAATGGCGGGCGGAGGCACGGGCGGAGCCAATAGTGGTGTGGTGTCGTCCAAATCGGTGGATAAGGTGAGCGTCAGTTATGACACAGGCACAACCCTGAACCCGAACGCCGGATTTTGGAATAACACCCGCTACGGCTCAGAGTTCTACGAACTGTCGTTAACATTCGGTGCCGGGGGTATCCAGCTATGAAAAGCGGTTTAAAAATCCGTGTTGACAAAGCTACCGCCATTTTGGATGCGCTAAAAACCATTGGCAATCGGGATGTGCTAGTAGGCGTTCCCGCTGAGAATAGCAACCGGGACGACGTGCAGTTCGGTAATGCCGGCATCGGTTATATCAATGAATTTGGCTCACCCGCCCAAAATATCCCGGCGCGTCCCCATCTTCGCCCCGGTATTCGCTCGGTGGAGGATAAAACCACTGAGCAATTGAAAATCGCGGCGGAGGCGGTATTAGACGGTAAACAGGACAAAGCCGAAAAAGCGCTGAATAAAGCCGGTATGTTCGCGGTTCAGGGTGTCCAGCGCTACATGACTACCCATGATTTTGAACCGCTGGCCGATCCGACTGTTACCGCCCGTGCCAGACGAGGGCGTAAAGGCGCGAAAATTGAGTTGGCTAGCCGACTCGCGGGTAACTCATCGAGCAATGATAATGTCCGCCCGCTGATAGATACCGGTAGTTATCGTCGTTCTATCACGTATGTTGTTCGGGATAAATCGGAGAAATAACATGCCATTATTAGACGTCACTGATGTGTTGTTCGACCCTGATTTTTGCGATCCATCACTGGCCTACAGACGCCGACAGACGGTGATTGATGATGACGGATTCCCAACTACGCAGGACCCTGTCACCCGGTTTTCGGGGGTAGTGACAGTAGACCGCTCAGTTGAGGCCCAAATCCGACTGTCAGGGCAGACGGTCACCGGCAATATTTTGATTATCACCACTGAGCGACTGATAGCGGGAGCGACTGGCAAAATCGGGGATATCGTCACCTATCAAAACCGTGACTATCTGGTTAAATCCGTTGACCCGTACACAGCGTATGGGGCGGGTTTTGTTCAGGCACACTGTGAACTGTTGCCATTTGACGGGGGTTCTCCATGAACACTTCGGAGCGCGCGGGATGGTTAACACCTGATAGCGAACCAGTATACGATGAGGCATTAGAACGATTACTCAGTCAATGGCTGCGGGGCGTATCAGGGTTACCTAAAGGCATGGTGCGCCCGCGCTGGACGCCTGTACAGGCAGCACAGCCTCCGGCGGATGCCGACTGGTGCGGTTTTGGCGTGGTGGAAATCCCAGCGGACGATAACCCGGCCTATGCCAACCAAACCGATCAGTCAGGCGAACTCTGGCGACACGAAGTGTTCGAGTGCTCGGCTTCGTTCTACGGGCCGCGTAGTCAGTGGTATGCCTCACGTTTTCGGGATGGGGTGAGTCTCAGCCAGAACAACGCCGAACTCAACCAGTTGGGGTTGTCAGTTGTCAAACACTCCCGGATCACATCGTTCCCTGAACTCATCAATAACCAATGGGTACGCCGCTATGACATCACGATCACATTGCGGCGAAAAACGGTGCGCCAGTACGGTATCAAACCATTGACGGACGCACCCATTAAATTTTTTGGAGATTAATCCCTATGCAGGGTTTACCTATTTCTAGCATCGTTAACGTCAAAATTAACATGGCGCCGCGTGCGGCATCGTCCAGAAATTTTGGTTCGTTACTGATAGTCGGTGCCAGTAACGTGATCAATACGCACGAACGGCTGCGCTACTACACTGATATCGAGGGTGTTGGCGCCGATTTTGGCATGGATACGCCAGAGTATCAGGCAGCGGCATTGTACTACTCACAGTCACCCCAACCGGTTGACTTGTATATCGGGCGGTGGGCAAAAGAGCAAACGCCGGCAGCACTGCGCGGTGCGGTACTAACCAAACCTGAACAGGTCATGAACCGATTTACAGCGGTTAGCGACGGCTCGTTCAAATGGGTCATTGAAGGTAAAGAGACGGCCATCACCGGTATTGATCTTAGCCGTGAGACTAACCTGAACGGTGTCGCTGAGCGGTTGGCTGAAAAACTGAAAAACGCCTCGGTACGCTGGGACAGCATTTCGTCCCGTTTTGCTGTCTCACTACAAACATCAGGAAAATTGGGGTATGTCACACGTGCCGCCAGCGGCAATTATATCGGGGACATACTGAAACTGGACGCGACGTCAGGCGCGACGGTCATCGACCCTACGGCACCTGAAACTATCGCTGAGGCAGTGGCGACATTAGGATCAGTATCAGGAGCATGGTACGGGCTGGTTATTGCCGATAACACCCTGTCAGACAATGACGTACTGAGTGTCGCTCGTTATATCGAATCGGCGTCAGTGTCTCGTATTTACGGCCACACGGTCACCAAAACGGGCGTACTAGACCTTGATGTAGATACGGATATTGGTTCACAGCTAAAAGGGGCGTTCCTCGGCCGCACGCTCTGGCAATACTCCGCCCAACCCTATGCGGTGGCATCACTATTTGGCCGGATGTTTACCGTGAATTTTCAGGGCAACCGAACCACAATCACCCTGAAATTCAAACAGGAACCGGCTATTAGTGCTGAGTTACTGACGGCAACCCAAGCCCGCGCGTTGAGCGCCAAAAATGGCAACGTCTTTGTACATTACAACAATGACACCGCCATTATCCAGGAGGGAGTCATGGCGAATGGTACGTTTATTGACGAACGCCATGGGCTGGATTGGTTGCAGAACTACGTCCAGACTAACCTCTATAACCTGATGTACACCAGTACAACCAAAATTCCCCAGACCGATGAGGGCGTGACGCAGTTGTTGGCCAACGTCGAGCAGTCACTGTCTCAGGGTGTCAACAACGGGTTGGTCGCGCCGGGCGTTTGGGGAGGGGACTCGTTCGGAGCACTGAACAGGGGTGATATGCTGACCAAGGGGTACTACGTCTACGCGGCACCCATCGCCGAACAGGTGCAGGCTGAACGCGAAAAACGCAAAGCGCCGCTGACCCAATGCGCGATTAAACTCGCGGGTGCGGTGCATTTCGCAGACGTCATTATCAATGTAAACAGGTGATTAAATGGCTACCTATTCATTTCAGGACGTATCCGCCACGATAACAGGGGTAGGCGGACATGTGAATTTAGCTAATGGCGCGGCGACCTCTGAGGAGGGGCTGACCGTTGCAATGTCCGACGCTAAAAACACTATGACCGTTGGCGCGGATGGTGAGGTGATGCACTCACTGAGCGCAGGCAAAAACGGCACTATCACAGTTGTACTACTGAAAACCTCCCCCGCTAACGCCAAGTTGATGCTGATGTACAACGCTCAGCAATTTTCTTCATCAACATGGGGAAACAATTTCATCCTGATCCGCAACACGGCGAGCGGGGATACCATCGCGGCGCGTTCGGTTGCGTTCCAGAAAATACCGGACATATCCAACGCCAAAACCGGCAATACAGTGAGCTGGGTATTTGACTGCGGCAAAATCGACACAGTATTAGGCACATTCTAACGGGGGATAACATGGAATTCGAAATCAATGGTAAAAAATATCGCGCGGGAAAAATGAACGCATTTCAGCAACAGGATCTGGCTGTCGCGCTTGTACCGGTTATTCCGGCACTTAAACCAATTTGGGACAGTTTGACGCCCTCCGTTGTGGGTATGGACGGTCGACCAGCGTTCGCACGAGAAAATATGGTGGATTTTCTGGCACCACTGGCAGACGCCATTCGTTCGCTGGGGAAAGAAAATCGATATGAAATCAATGATATTTGCCTGTCTGTGGTCAGCCGTGAATCCGGTGGCTCTTGGAGCGGTATTTACACCAGCCAGCAACTGATGTTTGACGATATCAACGGGTTGGATTTACTGAAAATCGTTGGACAGGTCATTAAAGACGCGCTGCTTAATTTTTTTCCCGCACTGCCAGAGAGCGGCGAGCTATCCCCGGCCAGCTCAGTTTAACTCTGGAAACCCTCCCTAACGGGCGTGATTACGTTATGCGCCCTGTTCTTGCGGGCATGTGCACATTCGAGTCATTAGAAAATGGCGTTATCGATCTGGCCGGTATCGCCCTGATGAATGATGCGCTGGACGTACAGGCCGAAAACGAAGCGCTAATAGCACGGTGGCACAATGAGCAACACTAACGCAGAGACAATCCGGGATTTTTTAATCTCGCTGGGTTTTGAGCTGGACGACGCGGGGCAGAAAAAATTTAGCGCGGTAGTGGCAGGCGTCACCGCGAATGTTCTTAAACTGGGCGCAGTAGTCGAGAGCGCCGCCGCTTCGGTGGTGGGTTTCGCAGTCGTGGCCGCCAATGGCTTGGATAAACTCTACTGGCAGGCACAACGCACAGGCGGAGCCGCTGAACAGATCAAATCATTGGGTTACGCAGTCAGTCAGGCGGGCGGCACTGTCGAGGGGCTGAATTCATCGCTGGAGAACGTCGCCAAATTCCTGCGCAACAATCCCGGTGGCGAGGGGTTCCTCCGTAACATGGGTATTCAGACCCGTGATGCCAACGGCAATTTACGCGATACCGCCTCGTTGGTCGCGCTGGTGGGCGAACGGCTGTCGGCACTGCCAACGTACCGGGCAAACCAGTATGCGAGCATCCTTGGCATTGATGAAAACACCCTGATGGCGATGCGCCGGGGTGTTGGCGCATATACCGCTGATTATCAGAAGATAATGCGCACAATGGGGTATAACCCCACGGCAGCCACCAAACACGCCAACACCTTTATGACTGAACTCTATAAATTGAAGACGGTCATGGGTACGGCGAAGGACAAGATCGGTGGCGAACTTGCCCGTACTTTGACTCCCAGCATAGAGAAATTCACCAACCTGATACTGAAACACTGGCCGACCATTGAAAAATTTATCTTGTCCGTGGTGGATGCGATTCTCGCCATGTCCGAAATACTAGGGCAGATGGTCTTTCGCGGAGCCAAGGGCATTCAGGATTTAATTGGCTGGTGGAAGCAACTAGACGAAGGTAGCAAAGGTCTGATTAAGACATTCGGGCTGGTCGCCGCTGCGTGGTCGGCGTTGAATACGAAATTCTTAGCATCCCCTATAGGCATTATTACGGCGTTAATGGCCGCGCTCTTCTTACTTTATGATGACTATATGACATGGAAAGAGGGCGGGAAATCTCTGATTGACTGGGGCCAATGGGAAGGTACCTTAGAAAAAGTCGGTGAAAACATCAAGCAACTGAAAGACGGAATGCTAGATATCAAGGATGCGCTTGGCGGTTGGGAAAATGTTTTTTGGGGCTTTGCGATATTTTTTGCGGGTAAATGGTTGACCAGTGTGTTAGGAACACTGGGGAAACTGTCTAAAGAAGTGAGCAAAGGCGGTTTGACTAAGTTGTTACGCCGGGCGGGATGGTTGGCATATGGGGGATATTTAGTCTCTGATTGGGACAATATAGCCGCCAGTGCTCAGGCGTCGTGGAATTCCAATAAACGAGATCTTCAACGTTTAGCCGGTAATGCGGGTCAGGCATTGGGCATAGAAAATAAATGGGCGAGCCAGAATAACGGGTATCACCTGAACGAAACTACGGTGGACATACCGACGGGCGATCCCTTTGTTAGCGAATTACAGCGAAAAATTCAACGCCATGAGCTAACGTTTGATGAGGCGAATAAGATTCTGGATGAGAAATATTCTCCGAATAACGCCAAAGGGAATACACGCGGGGAACGCAATAATAACCCCCTGAATATGGAATTCGCCAAACAAAGAGGTGCAACGGTAGAAAACCACCCTGAGCAACGTTTTGCTCAGTTCGCCACAGCATATGAGGGGCTGGAGCGCACCGCGTGGCAATTGCGGCGCTATTTCAACGGCCTGACAGATAACGTTAATCGCCAATCTGTTGAAACCATAATAGAGAAATGGGCGCCACCGGGCGGAAAAGATAAAAACCGTACAGAGGATTACATCAATAGGGTTGCACAACGGTTAGGCGTCAGGCGGGATGATCGTCTTGATTTAAACAATCACGATGTAATGTACGCCCTGATGAACGCTATGAGTGTAGAGGAAATCGGAAAACCGCTACCCTATGATAAACGGTTGGTCATGGCGGCTATCACCGGTGACCAAGACCCAACCAAAGAACCGGTAAAAACGCCAAAAACGCCAGCTACAAACAGTAGCTTTGACCCTCGCGTACTCGATAACGCAATGGCGAATATCGGCAATATGGTGAGCGGTATAGACTCTCGCGTAGTTAATAACGCTCAGGCGAACGTTGATAGCATGATGAGCAGGAGAGTTGGCGACTATACCCCTGAGTTATTGCGGGCGGGAGCGGGCGGGGCGAATACCCAGACCACGATAGCGCCAAATTACAATATCACGGTTAACGGTGTTGAATCCCCGCGTGAAGCCGCGGCACTAACCAGCGAGTCGGTACAACGCACTAATGCAATACTCGTTCGCAGTTTACAAACTAAGGTGGGCTAATGGACATTTTATCAACGTTATTTTCTCAGAATACGAGAAAAATAGAGATGATAGTACCCAGCGTTGTGATCTCTGAGAGGCACCAAGACGCGACTGAAATTACCGAACACCCTGTACAGCGGGGTGCCGCCATCAGCGATCACGCCTATGACACGCCGTCAGAGATCACTATGGAAATTGGTTTTGCTGGCGGGGGTTCGTTAATTGATGGCTTCGACACCTCAAAAATATTTGATCTCGATACCGGAGCAACACTAGGGGAAAGCCCCGCAGAAATTTATCAGCAATTATTAGAGTTGAAAGCCTCGAAACAGCCGTTCGACGTCACCACGGGGAAACGTCAGTATAAAAACATGCTGATCCGTTCAATAGAGGTCACTACAGATAAAACATCGGAGAATGTGCTGATGGTAACGTTGGCTCTGCGCGAGGTGATTATTGTGGAGACTCAGGCAGTCGTAGTTACCGCACCACCGGAAAGGATGACGTTCCCCTTGGATACGGCTCCGGTTGTTGATAAGGGCACTAAAACACCTGTTGTTCCGAAACAACGCGAAAGTATATTAAGCAAAATAAATGAAAGCACGGGGGGCGTCTTAACACCCGTAAAAAACGGGGTTGAATGGCTAGGAGATGTACTCCGATGAATATTATCGAGATCCCATTACAGGCAGAGAACCAACAATTTGATATTCAATTGGGCGGCGTCAGTTACCGGATGCGATTACAGTGGCGAGATTGTGCAGGTTGGGTTTTAGATATTATGCACCCTAACAGTGAACCAATAGTAATGGGGGTCTCCTTAGTTTTTGGCGCGGATATTTTGGAGCAACATAGTTATTTAGGTTTTAACGGTTCGCTTGTATTTGTGTGCGATAATCCTCAAAGTGAGGCCATTAGAGATGATTTGGGAAAAACCAATAGGCTATACTTTATGCAATAAATACCTAATAGGAGGCTATTCAATTGAAAAACGTTATCTTCTGCTTGAGTTTATTACTTCTTTCAGGTTGTGCGTTGTCCAAACCCCCAGACGCAGAAAGAACGATAGCGTTAGATAGTAAAGCTATCGATTCGTTGATAGCTGTAGCTACAATATTTAATGAGGATAAAGACACTCATACCTCAGGTGGAAAATCATTAATAGACTGGGATACTGTTAAATTAAAAGATAATAAAGTTACCGCAGATGATATCGTTAGAATCATTCAGGGGCAGGGGGGAGAAGGCACCCTATATTCTCAAAATGCATCCGGGCTAGGGTATAGTATGTATTATTTGATTACTCTCTCCAATCCGACTAAATCATGTTTGTACAGTGCTGAGTGTGTTCTAAAGCTACTTAAGCACGGTGCGTCAGAAATGAGCGAAAAGAGAGACCAAGCCTTCCTTAAATCATACATTGCTGACAATAAAAAATTTAAATATACGTATTTTGACCCTGAAAAAATTATACCGATGATGAAGGGTCTAGCGGATTCTTTTACGGAAATGAAAAATCGAGAGATAGCGGAAAACGCAACGCTGCCAGATACTCAGCCTATTGAATTTTCGTACAGTAACGACGGTTATGTGAACGTCGCAATTGCGTTACTAAATAATGCCAGATTAGAAGAATATAACATTAGAGATCGAGACGGCAACAAAACCGAAAAGTACGGAAACCCCACGATTTACGGTCGCCCCTTATTTTCATACCCATATATGTATAAAAATACGCTGGTTAAGCAAGCTAAATCATGCGAAAAAACGTCGGTGTATGCCAAGGCGGATATAAATAACGCGTGTAAGAGGGCAATCATCGCCGGAGTTAAAGATTGGTTAGCTACTGCTAGGGACCCCGACATATCAAGGCTAGCGTGGAAAATGGCGGCTAGTCAGTCCATCTTTAGGGGTGAAATAGTGTTTTCTCATTGGGCGGGTATGGCCAGAGTTCACCAGAAAAGCCTAAATGAAACGGGTCGCCTTAGCCTTTAAATCTGTAACAAAGCCAGCCCCGTTAAGGGGCTTTTTACACCGCTCGCCAATGGCTTCCTCTCGTAAATCAATTAATTCAAATTAGTTACTGCAAAATGTAACTCTATATTGTAAAGAATTTTAAGTGAAAAAAGCGAGTCTACGGCTTCATGGCGAGAATAATTGGTTGATTGTTCGAGTGGGTTCGCAAATTTAGTAATAAAATAAACGCGTAGCTTTACAAAACGTTACAATAACGAGATAAATTATATCGGTATAAAACGGCGAAGCCCCTCAACCGCGGGGGCAGTTTAGGGGCTTCTACTGACTGTCTAACACTCAAATTCAGGAATAATAGACATGTCGAGTATAGCAGTTGGTGAAAACGGTAAAACATCCAGTGTTCGTTTTTATGATAGCGAGCAAAATAATGGGATAAACGGGCGATATTTGGTTACTATCCGCGACGGTGAACTACAGGGTTTAGAGTCAATGAGCGGGAGAACCGTAGTAGACGCGGAGGCATATTGGCGGTTACGTAAAGATCTGACCGCCGCCCAAAAAGTTATCTCTGAGCTATCTAACCGTATGCGGTTCATCCATGATGAATGTAGCATAGGTGAGTTTGACTACCCGATACATGAGGTAGCCACACGTTAGCCAATCTGAACCCGCCGAGGCGGGTTTTTCTTTTATAGGGGTCACTATGTCAAAACAGTGGTTGCGCGAATGCAGCCTGATTGTTGCAGATGAACAGGGTGAGGGCATCGACCTGTCGGCTCTTAAGATAACGTTCTCCATTACACGCCCTAGTTTCGCGTACCCAGCGACGGGCATTTTCAAAATTTATAATCTAAACGACGAAACCAGAGCAAAGATCCGCGCAAACGAGTATAAGATTTTGAAATTCAGCGCGGGTTATCGAGGTAATTTGGGGCAAATTTTTTCAGGTCAGATCCAGTACACCTACACAGGCCGCGATAGCCCGACTGATACCTACGTGGTCATACAGGCGGGGGACGGCGACCAGCCCTATAACAACGCAGTGATCAATATCACAGTATCGGCGGGTTACACTCAGGAGGATATTGACCGGGTGCTGATGCGAGATATCGAGAAATACGGAATAGTTGCCGGGGTGCGGCCTGAGTTAAATAAAAACGTTGCCCCACGCGGCAAAGTTTTATTTGGCATGCACCGCGACGAACTCAGCATTCTGGCAAAACAGAACGGTGCCGAGTGGCGCTACGAGGACGGCCAATGTCACATTATTCCCAAACGCACCTATTTAACTGAGGCTGTTGTACTGACCTCTGAAACTGGGCTGATCGGTACGCCGGAACAAACCATCGGCGGGGGGGTCAATGTTAAATGCCTCATCAATCCTAAAATCAGGCCAGAGACATTAATCAGGATAGATAATGCCTCTATTAATGAGGCGGGTATATCAACGGGCGGTATCGCTCGGGGTGACAGTTCTGAGGGTTCACTCGAGCAACCGGCACCTATTGATGCAGACGGCGACTACGTTGTTATCAATGTCAGTTATTTTGGCGATACGCGCGAAACCACGTACTACATGGAATTAATTTGCGTGGCTAAATCTGACCAAACGTTATTGAACATGTCAGCAATACAGGCGGATGTGAGGCCAGCATGATTACTAATTTTGAACGTATTAACCAGCCCGAAACGCCGTTCATATTAATGAAAGAGGCGATCAACTCGGGGCTATATGTTTCTGTGCCGTGCATTGTTCAGTCGTTCAATGCTGACGCGGTGACCGTTACCGCACAACCAGCAATACGTTGGTCAGTCACCAATAGCGAGGGCAAAACCGAATCGGTCGCGTTGCCCCTGTTAGTGGACGTACCTGTGATTTTTCCTCGCGGCGGCGGTGTCACCCTAACATTTCCTATTCAGCCTAGAGATGAATGTTTAGTTATTTTTGCCGACCGTTGTATTGATTATTGGTGGCAGAACGGCGGCATTCAGGAGCCGGTTGACCTCCGTCAGCACAATTTGTCTGATGGATTTGCCATTGTCGGCCCTCAGTCGCAGGCGAGAAAAATAGGCGGTATCAGCACCAGTACTGCCCAACTCCGGACAGACGACGGCGCAGCATATATAGAGCTGTCTCCTGGTAGTCATAACGTTACCGTGAAAACCCCCGGCAAATTGACCGCCACGGCTGACAGCGGAACAGAAATCAACTCCCCTGAAATCGTGCTCAACGGTAATGTGACCATTAACGGGGGTCTGTCACAGGGAATGGGCACTAACGGCGGCGCGGCAGCTATGAACGGCCCCGTTACCGTTAAAAACGATGTTACGGCGGGCGGTATCAGCCAGATGAAACATACACACGGCGGGGTTAAAACGGGCGGCGGATCGACAGGAGGGCCACAATAATGCGATATCGGCGAGAGGATAACGACGATTATTCATTTGGGCAGGGCGATAACACGTTCTGGATCAATTCGCCGGAGGCGGTGGCACAGGCGGTAAAAACACGGCTTGATTTATGGCGCGGGGACTGGTTTTTAGATACGGCGGAGGGCACGCCCTACCGGGAGGCGGTATTAGATAGAAATTATGCCAGTGTGATGGCTCTGCGTGAGCACATTCTCGGTACGGTGGGTGTAACTGAAATTGCTTCGCTCGATGCCGAGCGTGACCCTGATACCCGTAAAATTACCATCACTGCCGCTATCAACACCCGCTACGGCAAAACCACAGTAACCAGCGAACGATAATTATGCTCAAACTAGACACACTAGGGCTCGCAGCCAAAATTACCGCGAGCGGCGTTACCGCGCCCGATTACCCAACCGTATTGGAACGATTACGAGGATATTTCAGGCACATTTACGGAGACGATGCATATTTGGAACCGGACAGCAAAGACGGGCAGATGCTCGCCATCTACGCGATGGCAATTCACGATGCGAATAACGCATTTATAGACGCCTATAACGCGTACAGTCCGTCAACAGCCACTGGAGCCGCACTGTCCAATAACGTGGCAATTAATGGACTGTCACGTCACAAAACAACAAAATCGACCTGTGACGTGGAGATCATCGGGCAGGTAGGAACCGTCATCAAAAACGGGGTTGTGCGCGATACTCAGGGTTATTCGTGGAGCCTGCCGGATAACGTTATCATCGGTACACATGGAACCATAACAGTTACAGCGACCTGTCAGACGGGCGGAGCAATTACCGCTGCGTCAGGTGATATTTCTGAAATTGGTACGCCAACACGCGGTTGGCAGTCAGTCAGAAACCATTCGGTGGCCACTCAGGGGCGAGCTGTTGAGACTGATGCCGATTTACGGATACGCCAGCGCAAATCTGTGGCCCTGCCATCGCGAACGGTACTGGATGGCGTGCAGGGCGCAATCAGTTTGATACACGGCGTTTCACGATTGCGCGGGTTTGAAAACGACACTAACCAGACGGATGAGTACGGCATTCCACCCCATTCCATCGCGATGATCGTTGACGGAGGCGATGCGAGCGCAATCGCTCAGACTATCGCCTTGAAAAAAGGCCCCGGCGGCGGCACGTTCGGCGACACGGTTATCAAGGTGCCCGATCGTTATCAGATAGTGCACCCGATACGTTTTTCTCGTCCGGTAGATGTTGACGTCTATGTAGAAATTCACCTGACACCATTTGAGGGGTACACCACGCTGGTGGCTGACCGAATCAAAACGGCGATCGTTAATTACATCGATTCAATCCGTATCGGTGACAGTGTTTACCTGACCAAACTGTATCTACCCGCGAATTTACCGGACGGTGAGGAGGGAAAAACCTATGATATTCACGAGATAAAAATAGGCCGTTCAGCCAGATCGGTAACCGCTGCCAACCTGAAAACCAAATTCAACGAGGCAGTAACCTGTAAACCCGACAACATAAAACTGGGGGTGACATGAGAGATTACCTAAAACTCATCACCCCGCAACACCGTACAGCCTCTAAATTCGTTGATCACATTGACCTAATCACTCGCTCACTCTCTGAAATAGGTAATGCCGCCCTACAGTTAAATAACGCATTCTCGCTGGATTATGCAGTAGGCGTACAACTGGATGCGGTTGGTGAATGGGTGGGGCTGTCGCGTTATGTGAAAACGCCCATCGCCGGAGTGTATTTCTCTCTGGATATAGTAGGCATTGGTTTTGACCAGGGGGTTTTGAAACGGCGGTTTGATGGTGCTAGCGGGTTTACTGAGCTGGACGATGAAACCTATCGAACGCTGTTACGGGTGAAAATTGAGGCGAATCATTGGGATGGTTCCAGTGAGATGCTGGAGAAAATCTATCAGAGGATATTACCGGATAACCGTGTTTTTTTTGTGGATAACCAGAACATGACAATGGACGTTTTTTTAACCGGTTGCGCGATAGCTGAGATCGTCCAGTCGGTTATTCGGCAGGGATATCTGAACATTAAACCCCAGAGCGTGCGAGTGAATAATTATATTAATTCCGCCGCCGCCGCCGCCGCTGGTGGTCTGTTTGGTTTTGACGGTAATAACGAATATGTCGCGGGTTTTGACACCGGCGGCTGGGCAGTAAAACTGTGAGGATATTATGGCAAAAAATGAATTTCTCCCGTTCGGACTGGCAGACGGGGCAAATGTGTTACCAAATGACGAGTACGGCAAATTGGCCGCACGTACTAACGGTTTTAGTTCGGGCGTGGCTAAATCTCAGGAGTTGAATAAAGTTTGGCGGCAGGCGTCAGTAATTGCGAGCGTTGTCGCTCAGTTTATTGCAGAGACAACCGGGCGTGACGCGTTAGATGATGGGAATTTGGCGGCATTGCAAAACGGGCTACTCAGTGCGTTACGGGAAACTGTTAGCTCTAATGTTCCTGCGGCGTCGTTGAATGTCTCGGGCATTACTAAACTGAGCAACGCAGTGGACAGCAACAGCGAAACGCAGTCGGCAACATCCAGAGCGGTTAAATCGGCTAACGATAATGCCAATAATCGCCTCGAAAAATCGCAGAATGGCGCAGACATTCCTAACCCGTCTGAATTTGTAAAAAACCTCGGTTTAGCGGGAACGGTGGATAAAAACACATCCGGCGCAGCACAAAACGGATGGTGGAAATGTGGCGATACTGGTCTGATGTTTCAATGGGGTTATACAGATAATATGCTGGCCGAATCATCTGAAACCATTAAATTCCCGCTGGAATTTCCTCATCGGTGTTTTGGGGGACTGGCGACACCATCGTATACCCATGCAAGTGGTGATAATTCCAGTGCCTATTTTTTTAATCTCAATGATGGCCAGCATGCAGTTATCACGTGTGACCAGGGTGCGGGGGCGCCAGATGATGGCACCTATATTTTTTGGTGGGCAGTGGGGATTTGATGATGTACACATACAGCGCGAAAAATAATATGTTCTATTTGTTATCGATAAAACAGAACTACATTAATGCAGGGACATGGCCGGATGATGGTATAGAGGTGGTTGAATCTGTATTTTTGGAATTTGCGGCAGACAGACCACCACAGGGAAAGCGACGTATAGCGGGAGCTGATGGTTTGCCTGCATGGGCTAATATTCCTCCTCCAACGTCTGGAGAATTACAGCAACAGGCAGAACGAAAAAAGCGTCATTTACTGGATGCCGCTGATACCCAGATTATGCGATTGACACGCATTACCAGACGAAAAATGGCAACTGATGATGAAATTAATTTATTGAATAACTGGGAGCTATATAGCATTGAATTAACTCGCCTGAATTGTGCCGCGCCCGATATCCAATGGCCGGAACAGCCGAAATAATGAAAGGGGCGTCGCGCCCCTAACCATCACTCTGGCGCTTTAGGCCAGTCAATATCTGGTGCTGTCGAACAGTCTACACGGTTTAATAACACACAGTATCGTTTCCACGCTGTCAGTGCCGCCCGTTCTGCGTCCGTTGCCATTTCGAGGTCAACGGCGTATTGGAGCGGGGCTATTGAGTTTGCGGCCTGAGACAGACGGTAACGTTTCTGGGATTCAGCCTGTTGCTGTAGTTGCTCAGGTGTTGGCGGTGGAATATCCCCCCACGCAGGCAGACCATCGGGGCCAACAATGCGTATCTTACCGATTGGCGCACTGCCAGTGAATTCAGTAAAAACAGATTCGCTAACATCGACACCAACGGCGGGCCATGAGCCGGCTGACTCATATTCTGTTCTCAACGCATACGCGTAGAATGTATTTTTATAAAATTTATATTCGTTCATATCAGAACCCCAGAGTCAAAACTGTGACAGACGATGAATCGGTTGATCCAAAACGCCGCCA
>NZ_JAQRFK010000253.1 GCF_028598745.1 Xenorhabdus sp. IM139775 | reverse complement strand
GCATGGGCGGTTTTCTCTGCCGAGATCTTGCCAACATTCTTTTTGGGTTTGCCGTCTTTATCCAGCTCGCCCGGTTCGTGCCAGTCATTATCTGCGGCAATAATGATTTTTGCGTCCGGCCAACGTTCCCGAACGGCTTTTGTAACAGGAAATAGATTTCCCTCATCCAGTGCCGCCAGAACCAGACCGTTATATAACTGACTGACCGTCAGCGCGGTGGCGTAGCCCTCTGCAATCAAGACCGTGTCCGGTTGTTCTTCCAGTACAGACAGCGCGATAAACGAACCTTTCTTTTTGCTGCCAAACAGGTGTTTTCGCGTTCCATCTGGCCTGATAAGCAGCGCACCCGTGACTTTCTTGTCCAGTGTTGTCAGTGGCAACAACAAAGAGCCATCTTCAAGCAATCGCTGATTGGGGCATTGCAGCCCCTTTGCGCTCAGGTATGGCGAATGTCCGGTAACGGATTTTGCCACCAGTGCCGCCACTTTTTCTGCAATCGGCCGTGTTGT
>NZ_JAQRFK010000252.1 GCF_028598745.1 Xenorhabdus sp. IM139775 | reverse complement strand
CATACACAAGCTAGGCTTGATTTGACGACGGCAATACTTAACGTTACTGGATTTACTCAAGCTTATACTCTATATATTGTTAATTCTCCTCATAAAAGCCCATTCGAACTTGGTAGCCCAACGATACAGGAAATGGGCGAAGGCAACATAATTAAACAAGATTTGACCTCTTTTTCGAAATATTTTCATGTTCAAATTCCTTCCTATCAACCTGCTTATGCTACAGATGGAATTCTGTTTTTTATAAAAAGTGGAGTGCATAATAAAATAACATTACTTGAACCTATATATAAAGTTAATAGTGTTAATGAATTGCCAAATAGAGTTTTTAAATTATCATACAATGAGTTACCAGTTAACGAACGAGTTGAGTTTTATTATCTTATTTCTTCTATAGAAGGTGAAGTAAGAAAATCTTATCCAATTACAGTAAAGTACGTTGGTAACGACTCATCTAACGGCAGGGTTTACAACAAAGTCAAAATATACACTAGCCATGCAACCCCTCCTATTGATGT
>NZ_JAQRFK010000251.1 GCF_028598745.1 Xenorhabdus sp. IM139775 | reverse complement strand
TTAATGATTTTCGCAAGACTGGAGAGTTTAATTGCTGGTTATGGAGTTGAAGATGCATTTGAAAGAGCTAATTCCTATATTAAATCTGGTGCTAATGGCATCATGATCCATAGTTGTATGGACACACCTAATGAGATCATTGAGTTCAGTAAAATTTTTAGAAAGAAATATCCGAAATTACCACTTATATGTGTGCCAACCACTTATTCAATGACTTATCATAAAGAACTGAGTAATGCCGGATTTAATATTATTATTTATGCTAATCATATGCTCAGAGCTGCTTATAAAGCAATGGAGTATGTATCCCACGAGATATTGAAAAATGGACGAACAGCAGAAATTGAGAAAGACTGCATTAGTGTAAAAAAGTGATAAACCTTATTCCTAATGTGTCCTGATTTTTTATTTTTTGAAAAACAAAGGAAAATGTCATGGAAATTAATAAGCGACAATTAGTGCTTGGGGCTTACCTTGCTTATGGTACAGGGCATCATCCAGCCGCATGGCGTCATCCTGATGTCAATGCCCGGGCAGC
>NZ_JAQRFK010000250.1 GCF_028598745.1 Xenorhabdus sp. IM139775 | reverse complement strand
GATAAATCCACCGGGCAGAAACTGGCATCCACCGTACATTCTGTTGGTCCGTAAACGTTGATAAAGCGGGTGGTTTTTATCTGTTGCAATTTGGACCAGACCAGAGGGGGAAGGTTATCCCCCCCGACCAGTACCCGCTGGGGTTGATACCCGGCGGTACTTCCCAAACCCGCCTCCAATAGCCATTGCAGTTGAACGGGGGTGCAGTCAAATATGTCCACGACATGGCGCGCAAAATAGCGCCAGAGCGCTAAACCATCGGTACGGAGGGCTTCAGGGACGAGCACCAGGGTATGGCCGGCAAGCAACTGGAACCAGCTGCTCACGGAGGCATCGAAGACGATACTGGCATTCATGGCCACACGGCACGCTTGTTTAAGGGCGAGTATGCTACTTAATCCCGTATAAAGATTGATGACATTCCGGTGTGCCACCATTACCCCTTTGGGTCGTCCGGTGGAACCAGAGGTGTAGATCACATAGGCCAGATGCTGTGATGTCAGCCCCAGCGCCTGAACATCGGGATTGTTTTCCCATTTTTCATCAAAGAGAGAGGATGG